>JAHZNX010000237.1 GCA_020028375.1 Betaproteobacteria bacterium
GGATTGCCCCACGCGCTAGTGGCTTACGCTGCGGCCGCCGTCCACCGCGATGATCTGGCCGGTGATGTACGGCGCGTCCGCCAGGAGAAATTGTACCGCGCGCGCGATGTCGTCGGGCTCGCCGATGCGCTTCAACGCGGTCTGGCTGACGATGCGCTGGCGTGACACTTCATCCCGCCACGTCTCGTCTTCCGGCCACAGGATGGTGCCGGGAGCAATCCCGTTCACCCGCACCTCGGGGCCGAGGTCGCGCGCGAGCGCTCGGGTGAGCGCCGCAAGCCCCCCCTTCGCGGCGGTATAGACCGCGTGGTTCCTCATCGGCAAATCCGCGTGAATGTCGATCAGGTTCACGATGCAGCCGTGGTTCTTCCTCAGCTCGGGCGCCGCGGCCTGCGCGAGAAACAGCGGAGCCTTCAAATTGGTCCCGATGAGATCGTCCCACGCCTGCTCGGTGATCTCGCCGATTGCGGTGGCGAAGAAGCTCGAAGCATTGTTGACGAGCGCGTCGAGCCGGCCGAAATGCCTGAGCGCCGCCTTGACCAGCTGCGAGCCGGCCGCAACCTTGAGGAGATCGGCCTGTGCCAGCGCCACCGAGTCGGCGCGCTGCGCGTTGAGCTCCACCTGCAGCGCGCGCGCCTCCAGCGCCGCGGAACGGTAATGCAGCAGCACGCCCGCACCGGCGGCGTGCAGTCGCCGGCAGATCGCGGCGCCGACGCGCTTCGCGCCGCCGGTGACGAGAACCGCCTTGCCCTGCAATGGTAGCGCCGTGGTCATCCGTTGCGCCCGATCAGCCGGTCCAGACTGGCGATTCTACCGGATCAGTCGCGCGGTCCCGCGCGACCCCGGCGCGGAGGTTTGACATGGAACAAGGCGGCGGTGGCCGATTCTGTAGAATATCTCCCCATTCCTCTCCCGCGCTTCTCCCCACTCCGGAAATGAACTGGATCCGGCAACATCCGCGGCTTGCTTTTGCCGTCGCGGTCGTGCTCGGCATGGCCGTCTTCGCGGCTGTCCGCAAGCTCCAGGGTCCCGTGGTCGACACCGCCCGCGTCACGGCGGGACCGATCGAGCATTCGATCGTGGTGACCGGGCGCGTGCAGGCGCCGCACCGCGTCGAGATCGGTTCCGTCATCACCGCGCGCGTGGAAAAGGTGACGGTCGAGGAAGGCGCCAAAGTGGAGGCCGGCCAGCCGCTGGTCCTGCTGGAAACAGGCGAGCTTCAGGCGAGCCTCGCGCAGGCGCGCGCCGCGGAAGCCTCGGCGCAGGCGCGCCTGCTGGCGGTGCGCGAGTTGAACCTCCCGCAATCCGCCGACGCGGTGGCCCAGGCGGAAGCGCAATGGCGATTCGCCGAGCAGGAGTTCCGCCGCACGCGCGATCTCCACGCCAAGGGTTTCGTGAGCGAGGCCCGGCTGCAGGACGCGGAGCGCCTGTTGACGGTGGCGAAAAGCCAGCTCGAAACCGCGCGCACCCAGGCCAGGGCGCAGGGCGCGAGCGGCGCGCTGGCGCGGGAGGCGGCGACGCGCCTGCAGGAGGCGACCGCCGCGCGCGAGCTCGCCGAGTCGAAGCTCGCGCAGGCGACGATCCGCGCTTCGGTCCCGGGAACGGTGCTGGCGCGCGCGGTCGAGCCCGGCGACATCGTGAGCCCGGGCAAGCGGCTGCTGGTGCTCGATTCGGCGGGCGAGACGCGGCTTACCGCCCAGATCGACGAGAAAAATCTTCCCTACCTGCGGATCGGGCAGCAGGCGATCGCCTCCAGCGAAGCCTTTGCCGGCGAGAGCTTCAAGGCGGCGCTCTATTACGTGAGCCCCGCGGTGGACGTAACGCGCGGATCGGTCGAGGCCCGTTTCCGCGTGCCGGATCCGCCGCCCTACCTGCGCGCCGACATGACGGTGTCGATAGACATCGGCGTGGGGCGCAAGGAGCGCGCGCTCACCGTGCCCGCCGAAGCCGTGCGCGAGTCGGCGGGCGTGCGCAGCGCGCAGGTGGTGCGCGACGGCCGGGTCGCGACCGCGCGGGTCGAGACCGGCGTGGGCTCCTCGGCCCGCGTCGAAATCCTCTCGGGCCTCGGCGAGGGTGAAACCGTGCTGCTCACCCGGGGGATCGCCGACGGCTCCCGCGTGCGCCCGCGCGAAGCACGGCGATGATGCGGTTCGAGTGGGCGGTGGCCCTGCGCTTCCTGTGGGAAGGGGGAATGCAGACTGTCCTCATCATCGCGGGCGCCACCGCGGGCATATCGGTGATCGTGTTCATCAGCGGCTTCCTCACCGACCTGCAGCGCGACCTGATACGGCGCACGCTCGGCGTGCAGCCGGGCATCATCGTGCGCCCGGCCGAGGAAGTCGCCCGCCCGTTGCGCAGCGGCGTCGGCGCGGCGGCGATCGAGCAGGTGCAGGCCCGCGCCCAGCGCCTGCGCTCGGTCGACCAGTGGCAAGCGCTGCAGGCGGAGCTTGAGGCCATGCGCGGTATCCGCGCCGTTTCACCGGTCGCCGCCGGCCCGGGGCTCGTCACGCGCGGCGACGTGAACAAGTCGGTCACCCTCACCGGCATCGTGCCCGAGCGCTACGTCGCGGTGACGCGGCTCGACGAAAAGATCGTAGCGGGAGACCTTCGGCTCAACCCCGGCGACACGGTGATCGGGACCGATCTCGCCCGGGACCTCGGCGTCGAGCTCGGCGACAAGGTGCGGCTGTCGACGCCGACTTCGGCGGGCGACGCCTACCAGGTGCGCGGCATCTACGACCTGGGCCAGCGCAATCTCAACCGCGCCTATGCCTACGTCGCCCTGCCCACGGCGCAGGCGCTGCTCAACCTGCCCGGCGGCGTGTCCAGCGTCGAGCTCGCGGTCGAGGACCTGTTCGGGGCCGAGGCCCTGGCCGCGCGGCTGCAGGCGCGGATCCCGCACGAAGTCGAGAGCTGGATGAAAGCGAACAGCCAGCTGCGCACCGCGCTCAACAACCAGACCGTGATGACGCTGCTGGTGCGGTTCTTCCTCGCGCTGGTCGTCGCGATCGGCGTGGCGAGCGTGCTGGTCGTGTCGGTCGTGCAGAAGACCCGAGAGATCGGCATCCTGCGGGCGATGGGCGCCTCGCGCGCGCGGATTCTGCGGGTGTTCCTGCTGCAAGGCCTGCTGATCGGCGCCGTCGGCGCGATGCTGGGCAGCGCGTGCGGCTACCTGCTCACCTCGGTGATGAGCAACGTGCTGCGCGGCGACGACGGCGCTCCGCTCTTCACGGCGCATTTCAACCCGGAGCTCTACCTCTACACCGTGGCCGGGGCAACCGTCCTCGGCCTTGTTTCCGCGGTGATGCCCGCGCGCCGCGCGGCCAACCTCGATCCCGCGCAGGCGATCCGGCTGTGAATCCGGCGGTCATCGAGCTGAAGAACATCTGCAAGACCTACAACCCGGGCACCCCGGTCGCGCTCGAGGTGCTGCACGGGATCGACATCTCCGTCCGCGGGGGCGAGTTCGCGTGCCTGATCGGGCCGTCGGGCTCCGGCAAGACCACGCTGCTCAACCTGCTCGGGCTGCTGGAGTGGCCGAGCTCGGGTTCCTACCATCTCAAGGGCCGGCCGATCGAGCAGGCCGGCGATGACGAGCGCACCCGCGCGCGGCTGGAGACGCTGGGCTTCGTGTTCCAGTTCCATCACCTGCTGCCGGCATTCTCGGCGCTCGAGAACGTGATGATGCCCGGCCTCCTGCGCTATGGCGCCTACACGGCCGAGCAGCGCGCAAACGCGACCGGGCTGCTCGCCGCGGTCGGGCTCAGCAGCGCAATGCACAAGCGGCCACCGGAGCTCTCGGGCGGCATGCAGCAGCGCGTCGCCGTCGCCCGCGCGCTCGCGCTCTCCCCCGATCTCGTGCTCGCCGACGAGCCCACCGGCAACCTCGACACCCACAGCGCGGACGACGTCTTCGAGCTGATGCGCCGCTTCA
>JAHZNX010000238.1 GCA_020028375.1 Betaproteobacteria bacterium
CGGCTTGAGGTCGGTGGCGAGCCGGCCCCAGACCTTGCGCCGCAGCGGCATTGGAGTCTCTCCTGAATTTACCCCGATCAGGCGCACGCCGCGCAGGATGAACGGCAGCACCGTGGTCTTGAGCTCGATGCCACCGGCGTTGCCGAAGCTCGCGATGACCCCTCCCTCCTGCATGGTGCGGGTGAGCCAGGCTAGCTGCTCACCGCCCACCGAGTCGAACGCTGCCGCCCAGGTCCCTTTCTCCAGCGGGCGGTTTCCCATCTCGAGCTTATGCCGCGACAGCACTTCCGCCGCCCCGAGCCGCTTCAGGAACTCGTGTTCGCCATCCTTGCCGGTCACCGCGACGACGTGATAGCCGAGCTTAGCCAGCATGTCGATGGCGAGGGTCGCCACGCCTCCGGTGGCACCATTCACCAGCACCTTGCCTCGGTCCGTTGCCATGCCATTCAACTCGAGCAGCTCCACCGCCAATCCCGCCGTGTATCCGGCGACGCCGAGCGCCGCGGCCTCGTACAGCGCCAGCCCTTTCGGCAGCGGCACCACCCAGTCCCCGGGCACCCTGCAGTATTGCGCGAAACCGCCGTCGTGGGAGACGCCGAACTCGTAGCTCGTGCAGATCACCTCTTCGCTGGCGTGGAAGCGGGGATCCAAGGATGACTCCACCGTGCCCGCCGCATCGATCCCCCCGACGCGCGGGAACGACCGGATGATCTTGCCTGCCCCGGTTGCCGCCAGTGCATCCTTGTAATTCACGCTGGCGTAGGCGTTCCGGAACACGACGTCCCCCGCCGACAGCTCCTCCAGCATCATCTCGGTCACCCGCCCGCTGACCTTCTCCCCTTCGCTGAAGATCCGCAGCGCGCTGAACTTTTTCATTTGGAGAGCCCTTACTCCTGCCGCACGAGCGGCTGCTCGAGATATTCGCGCGTCTGCATCTCGGCGAGCCGGCTCGCGGTGCGGTTGAACTGAAAAACCATCGCCTGCAGCTGCGCATCGCCGCTGCGCGTTCCGCGCAACAGCAGCTGATCGGGCTCGGCTTCCGCCGACAGGATGAGTTTTAGGCGCTGGTCGTAGAACACGTCAACCAGCAGCGTGAAGCGGCGCGCCTCGTCGGCGCGGTCGAGCCCCATGCGCGGCACACCCGAGACGACGACGGTGTGAAAGCGCTTGGCAAGGTCGATGTAGTCGTGCTGCGAGCGGCCCCCGCCGCAGATCACCTTGAAATCGAACCACACCACGCCGCCAGCACGGTGCCGGTAAGGAATGACGCGCCCCTCGACGTCGAGCTCGTGGCGCTCCTCCTCGATTTCTGCGATCTGCTTGAACGCCTGCATCAACGCCCGGTCGGTGTCGGGCGCCAGCGGGGCGTGGTAGACCTTCAGCCTCTGCAGCGCGCGCTTGCGGTAGTCCACTCCGCCGTCCACGCCGATCACGTCGAGCCGGGACTTGATCAACTCGATCGCCGGCAGGAAGTCCTCGCGCTTGAGTCCGCCCTTGTAGAGCTCGTCCGGGTGGTAATTCGATGTCATGCAGTAGACCACGCCTTTCTCCAGCGTGCGCGTGAGCAGCCGGCCAAGGATCAGCGCGTCCGCCACGTCCGAGAGCGCGATCTCGTCGAAGCAGATCAGCCGGTAGCGCTTGGCGATGCGGCCGGCGAGCGCGTCGAGGGGATCCACCGTGCCCTTGAGCTCGTCGAGCTCCCGGTGCACGTCGCGCATGAAGTGGTGGAAATGCACGCGGCGCCGGCGCACGAGCGGCAGGCACCGGTAGAAGCTGTCCATGAGAAAGGTCTTGCCGCGTCCCACCGGGCCCCACAGGTAGACGCCGCGGGGCAGAGGCGGATGCACGACCAGGCGCCGCAGCGCCGTGCTGCGCTGCCGCTTGTAGTCGCTCCACGCCTCGTAGAGCTGCTGCAGTCGCTGCACGGCCGCGTGCTGCGAAGCGTCCGGCTCGAATCCCCGCCGCCGCAAGGCCTCCTGGTAGAGATCCAGGACGGAGGCCGGTTCCGCCGAGCCGGGCGTCAAGGCTTCCGCCGGCTTCACGCTAGGAATTCAGGCTGCGGCCGGCGACGGCGAGCGCAGCTTCCTTCATCGCTTCGGCGAGCGAGGGATGCGCATGGCAGATCAATGCGATGTCCTCGGCGGAGGCGCCGAACTCCATCGCCACCACCGCCTCGGAAATGAGCTCGGATGCCATCGGTCCGATGATGTGCACGCCCAGGATGCGGTCGGTCTGCGCGTCCGCCACGAATTTCACGAAGCCGCGGGTGTCGCCCAGCGCGCGGGCGCGCCCGTTCGCCATGAACGGAAACTGGCCGCTGCGGCAGGGCACGCCCTCGCTCTTGAGCTGCTGCTCGGTCCTGCCGACCCAGGCAATCTCCGGAGCGGTGTAGATGACCCAGGGAATGGTGTTGAAGTCGACGTGCCCGTGATGCCCTGCCACGCGCTCGGCGACCGCGACGCCCTCCTCCTCGGCCTTGTGCGCGAGCATGGGGCCGCGCACCACGTCCCCGATCGCCCACACGCCGGGCAGATTGGTGCGGCACTCCGCGTCGACCTCGACGAATCCCCGCGCGTCGAGCTTGAGTCCGGCCGCATCGGCGTTGAGTCCCTCCGTGTGCGGCACGCGCCCGATCGAGACGATCAGCCGGTCGCATTCGAGCTTGTGCTCGCCCCCGCCCTTGATCGAGTACTCGACGGCAACCGCCTTCTTGCCGGGCGTGACGCGGGCAATGTTGGCGCCGAGCTGGATCTTGAGACCCTGCTCCCGGGTGAAGATCTTCCATGCCTCCTTCGCCACCGCCTCGTCGGCGGCCGGCAGGAAGGCGTCCAGCATTTCCAGCATCGTGACCTCGGCGCCGAGCCGCCGCCAGACGCTGCCCATCTCGAGCCCGATCACCCCGGCCCCGATGACGCCGAGCCGGCGCGGGACTTCCGGCAGCGCGAGCGCGCCCGCGTTGTCGAGCACGAGCTTCCCGTCGAAAGCGGCTCCCGGCAGCGGGCGCGGGCTGGAGCCGGTCGCGACGATGACGTTGCGCGCCGTGATCGCCTCCTCCGCGCCGCCCGCGACCTTGACCTGCCAGGCTCCCGCGCTTCCCCCCGCGAAGCCGCCGCGGCCGTGGAAGAACGCGACCTTGTTCTTCTTGAAGAGATAGACGATGCCGTCGTTGTTCTGCCGGACCACCCTGTCCTTGCGCTTGAGCATCTGGGCGAGGTCGAGCCCGATGCCTTTCACCTGGATGCCGTGATCCGCGAAACCGTGGGCGGCGTGATGGAAGTTTTCCGAGGACTGCAGCAGCGCCTTGGACGGGATGCAGCCGACATTGGTGCAAGTGCCGCCGAGCGCGGGCTTGCCGTCGGCGCCCCGCCACTCGTCGATGCACGCGGTGGCGAGCCCCAGCTGCGCGGCGCGGATGGCGGCGATGTAGCCCCCGGGACCTCCGCCAATGACCACGACATCGAAGGACTTGCTCATTCAGACATCGAGCAGGATGCGGGCCGGGTCCTCGAGCGCTTCCTTGATCGCGACCAGCGACAGCACCGCCTCGCGCCCATCGATGATGCGGTGATCGTAGGAGAGCGCGAGGTAGTTGACCGGGCGAATCACCACCTGCCCGTTTTCGGCGACGGGACGCTCGCGGGTGGCGTGCACGCCGAGAATCGCGCTCTGCGGCGGGTTGATGATCGGGGTGGAGAGCATCGAGCCGAAGACGCCGCCGTTGGAGATCGAGAACGTGCCGCCCGTCAACTCCTCGATCGCCAGTTTTCCTTCCTGCGCGCGCTTGCCGAAGTCCGCGATTCTCTTCTCCATCTCCGCCAGTGTCAGCTCGCCGGCGTCGCGCAGGATGGGAACCACCAGGCCGCGCGGGCTCGCGACCGCGATGCCGATGTCGTGATAGCCGTGGTAGACGATGTCGGTGCCGTCGATCGAG
>JAHZNX010000239.1 GCA_020028375.1 Betaproteobacteria bacterium
CCACGACTACCTGCGGCTGCTCTACGCGCGCATCGGCGATCCGCACTGCCCCGAGCACGCGATCCAGCTCTCCGCGCAGAGCGTCGCGCAGATGGTGGACCACGTGCTGGAGCTCCCGCAGGACACGCGGTTGATGATCCTCGCTCCCCTCATCGTCGGCCGCAAGGGCGAGCAGGCCGATCTCTTCGAGGAGCTGCGCGCGCAGGGCTTCGTGCGGCTGCGGGTGGACGGCACCGTGTATGAGATCGACGCGCTGCCCAAGCTCAAGAAGAACGTCAAGCACACGGTGGAGGCGGTGGTGGACCGGCTCAAGGTCCGCGGCGACGCGAAACAGCGGATCGCCGAATCGTTCGAGACGGCGCTGCGCCACTCCGACGGGCGCGCGCTCGCGATTGAGATGGACTCCGGAAAGGAACATCTCTTTTCGGCCCGGTTCGCCTGCCCGGTATGCAGCTACTCGCTGCCGGAGCTCGAGCCGCGGCTGTTCTCGTTCAACAACCCGATGGGCGCCTGCCCGCGCTGCGACGGGCTCGGCATGGTCACCTTCTTCGACCCGAAGCGCGTCGCCGCCTTCCCCGACCTCTCGCTCGCCTCCGGCGCAATCAGGGGCTGGGACCGGCGCAACCAGTTCTACTTCCAGATGCTGCAGTGCCTCGCGCAACACTATGGCTTCGATATCGAGACGCCGTTCGGCGAGCTCCCGGAGAACGTGCGCGCGGCGGTGATGCACGGCTCGGGCACCGACAAGATCCGGTTCACCTACGTCGGAGAGCGCGGCAACAAGCACGTGCGCGAGCATCCGTTCGAGGGCGTGATCCCCAACCTCGAGCGCCGCTACCGCGAGACCGACTCGATCGTGGTGCGCGAGGAGCTCGCCAAGTACCTGAATTCCCGCGCCTGCCCCGAATGCGACGGCACGCGCCTGCGGCGCGAGGCGCGTCACGTCACCGTCGCCGGCCGCGCCATCTTCGACGTGAGTGCGCTCACGCTGGCGCAGGCGAGCCGGTTCTTCGAGACCCTGACGCTCGCCGGCAACCGGCAGGCGATCGCGGAGAAGATCGTCAGGGAGATCCTCAACCGCATCACGTTCCTGAACAACGTCGGGCTCGACTATCTCTCGCTCGACCGCTCGGCGGAAACGCTGTCGGGGGGCGAAGCGCAGCGCATCCGGCTGGCGAGCCAGATCGGCTCCGGCCTGACCGGGGTGATGTACATCCTCGACGAGCCGTCGGTCGGGCTGCACCAGCGCGACAACGCGCGGCTGCTCGGGACGTTGAAGCGCCTGCGCGACACCGGCAACACGGTGATCGTGGTCGAGCACGACCAGGAGGCAATCGCCGCCGCCGATCACGTCGTCGACATGGGGCTGGGCGCTGGCGAGCATGGCGGCAACGTCGTCGTGGCGGGCACGCTGCGAGAGATCGCCGCGCACCCCGAGTCGCTCACCGGCCAGTACCTTTCGGGGCGGCGCCGCATCGAGGTGCCGGCGCTGCGTCACCGGCCGAACCCCAAGCGCCAGCTCGCCGTGAGCGGCGCGAGCGGCAACAACCTCAAGCACATCGGCGTGAGCCTGCCGGTGGGGCTCTTCGTGTGCGTGACCGGCGTGTCCGGATCGGGCAAGTCCACGCTCATCAACGACACGATCCATAACGCGGTGGCGCGCGCGCTGAACGACAGCCCGCTCGAGCCCGCCGCCTTCGAGGCGATCAGCGGCGTTGA
The DNA here is from genome assembly GCA_020028375.1 of Betaproteobacteria bacterium. Taxonomy (GTDB): domain Bacteria; phylum Pseudomonadota; class Gammaproteobacteria; order Burkholderiales; family SG8-41; genus SG8-41. The sequence continues at coordinate 1,720 of JAHZNX010000239.1, forward strand.
GCACTTCGATAAGGTGGTGAGCGTGGACCAGAGCCCGATCGGCCGGACGCCGCGCTCCAATCCCGCCACCTACACCGGGCTCTTCTCGCCGATGCGCGAGCTCTTCGCTGGCGTCCCGGAGGCGCGCGCCCGCGGCTATGGCGCCGGGCGCTTCTCTTTCAACGTCAAGGGCGGACGGTGCGAAGCGTGCCAGGGCGACGGGGTGATCAAGGTGGAGATGCACTTCCTGCCCGACATCTACGTGCCGTGCGACGTGTGCCACGGCGAGCGCTACAACCGCGAGACGCTCGACGTCCGCTACAAGGGCCGGAACATCCACGAGGCGCTGCAGATGACGGTGGAGCAGGCGGCGGAATTCTTCGGCGCGGTGCCGGCGATAGCGCGCAAGCTCCAGACGCTGCTCGACGTCGGGCTCGGCTACATCACGCTCGGGCAGAGCGCGACCACGCTCTCGGGCGGCGAGGCGCAGCGCGTGAAGCTCTCGCTGGAGCTCTCGAAGCGCGACACCGGCAGGACGTTCTACATCCTCGACGAGCCCACTACCGGGCTTCATTTCCACGACATCGACCTCCTGCTGCGCGTGCTGCACCGGCTGCGCGACCACGGCAACACCGTGGTCGTCATCGAGCACAATCTCGACGTCATCAAGACCGCCGACTGGGTGATCGATCTCGGCCCCGAGGGCGGCGAGGGCGGCGGCCGGGTCGTCGCCGAGGGCACCCCGGAAGAGGTTGCGAAGAACAAGGCAAGTCACACTGGTCAATACCTAAGGACCGTTCTGGCCTAGGGCAAAGTTGCTTATTCACTCCTACTGATGGTAGGATCGTTGGTGTTACCAGTTGGAATACCCACGATGCGCGCCGAAAAGCTCTCCATCTCAATCCCGGAGTCCTCTCTCGAGTTCATCGAGAAGTATCGCAAGAAGCACGCGCTGAAGAGCCGCTCGCACGTAATCGAGGCGGCGATTGGCCTGTTGCGCGAACGCGAACTCGAAGCGGCATACCGCGCGGCGGCGCGCGAGCCGGATGCCGCATACGACGTAGCCAATTCCGACGGCCTGCCGGATGAAGCGTGGTGAGATTTACTTCGCCGATCTGAGCCCTACCGTCGGCTCGGAGATCAACAAACGCCGTCCGGTATTGATCGTCAGCAATGACGCCAATAACCGGGCGTCCTTCACGATAACGGTGCTACCGCTTACCTCCAGCATAGCGCGTGTATACCCCTTCGAAGTGCTGCTGCCGGCTCAACAATGCGGCTTGCCGAAAGACTCGAAAGCGATGGCCCAGCAAATTCGCACGATCTCGAAGGATCGTCTGCATCCCGGGAAGGCCGGCGAGCTGGGTCGGGACCTGATGCGGCGAATTGACGCCGCAATCAGGCTTCACCTGGCACTCGCCTAAGTGAGTCCGCGGGAGCTGCTGCTTGGCAGTTTCCACGCCGCGCTGGCGGCGGCGGATCCGCTGAAGATCGTTCCCCTGCACCTTCCCAAGCCCCCGAGGGGGCGCACGCTGGTGGTCGGCGCGGGAAAAGCGGCTGCGGCGATGGCGCTGGCGGTGGAGCGAAACTGGCCGTCGGGCACGCCGCTCGACGGGCTCGTCATCACCCGCTACCAGCACGGGCTGCTCACCGGCCGCATCACCGTGATCGAGGCGGCCCACCCGGTGCCGGATGAAAGCGGTGAAAAAGCGGCGCAGGAAATCCTGCGGCGCGCGAAGACTCTGACCCCCGACGATCTCCTGCTCGTCCTCATCTCGGGCGGCGGCTCCGCCCTGCTCTCGCTTCCCGCCGAGGGCATCGGCATGGCCGAGCTCAAGTCCACCACGCGCGAGCTGCTGAGATGCGGCGCGCCGATCCAGGACATGAACACGGTGCGGAAGCATCTATCCTCGATCCAGGGCGGGAGGCTCGCCGCGGCATGCCGCGCGCCGGTCGTGGCGCTGGTGATCTCGGATGTGACCGGCGACGATCCGACGCACATCTCCTCCGGGCCGTGCGCGCCCGATCCGACCACGTACCAGGACGCGCTCGACGTCCTCACGCGCTATGACGTGAAGGCGCCGAAGGCGGTCGCCGAGCACCTCGCGCGCGGAGCGAAAGGCGCGGTTCCGGAAACACCCAAGCCGGGCTCGCGCATCTTCAAGCGGGTCGAGAATCGCGTCATCGCGACCGCCCAGCAGTCGCTGCAG
>JAHZNX010000240.1 GCA_020028375.1 Betaproteobacteria bacterium
GCACCCGCCGCGACCGGCACGGAATCAGGCCTTCTTGAGTCTTTCGAGGAAATGCTTGCGAAACTTGGCGACCTTGGGCGCGACCACCGCCTGGCAGTACGGCTGGCGGGGATTGCGCGCGAAGTATTCCTGGTGGTAGCCCTCCGCCATGTAGAACGCGGTTGCGGGCGTCAGCTCGGTGACGATGGGACCGCTCCACAGCTTCGCGGCATCGAGCCGCGCGATCACTTCCTCGGAGTCGGCTTTCTGCTGCGGCGTGTGGTAGAAGATCGCCGAGCGGTACTGGGTGCCGGCGTCGTTGCCCTGGCTGTTCATCGTGGTCGGATCGTGGATCACGAAGAACACCTCCAGCAGCTCCTTGAACGACACTTCCGCGGGATCGAAGGTGATGCGCACGACCTCGGCGTGTCCGGTGTCGCCGCTGCAGACCTGCTCGTAGGTCGGGTCCGCGCTGCTCCCGCCCATGTAGCCCGACTCGACGGAGGAAACGCCCTTCATGCCGTCATACACGGCCTCGAGGCACCAGAAGCAGCCGCCCGCAAGCGTGGCGATTGCCTTGCCGGGGGGCGTTGTCGTGGAAATCAACTGGATTGCTCCAATGCGTCAGGTGTCTGTGTTACGGAGCGGGCAGTGTAGCGGATTCGGGGCGCGGGGGGCGAGCCGCCCCCCGCGGCGAATCTGCGCTAGGCGGCGGCCAGCTGCGGCGCGAGTGACAGTCGCCGCTCCGGGCGTCTCTCGGGCAGCTGCGACGCAGGCACAGAACGCTCGCGCTCGAGCCACGGCCGGAACAGCAAGCGTTCGATGCGGCCTGGGGCGGCATGACGCTGGATCAGCGCCACCATGCGCTCGCGGAATTCCACGTAGTCGAGCGTGGGCACGGTCGGCGCGCCGCTCCAGTGGCGGCCGAGCGGCTCGAACGCCGCGCGCGCGTCGAAATCGCGTGCCGAGCGGCAGGCCGCGCGCAGCGCGCGCCAGGAGGGCACAAGACCCACGCGCTCGTCCCGCTTGCAGCGCTCGAACAGGGCGCGGAAATAATCGAAATCGCTGCCGTGGCCGTGCGCCGCCTGCTGCGCCAGTGCGCGCAGCGCCGGGTCGTCCGCGCCGCGGCCGAGCGCGCGATAGAAGACCGCGGCCTGGGCCGAGGCGGCGCACAGCCCGAGCACCTGCAGCGCGGCGCCCCGGCCACCGGGACCCGAGTGCCGGCGATAGGATTCGTAGAATTCCTCGTAGGCGGCGCTCCAGTCGAATTCAGGCCAGGTCGCCTCGAGGAAATCGCGCAGCCGGCGCCCGAGCTCCGCGCGCCGCGGCCCCCACACCTGCTCCAGCCAGAGCTGGACGTCGAGATGTGCGGCGTAGACCTGCTTCAAGCGGTTGACGTGCAGCGGCACGGCCGTCTCCAGAAACGATGCCGCGGCCAGGCTGTGGAAGAGCAAACCGTTGAAGCGCACGATGGCGCGCGCCCGCGCCTGCCCGTTCTTTTCGCGCCGGGCCGTTGTGGATGTGATTGCCTGCATGATGTCCTCCCTCGCGGTATGCCGCAGGCGGCGCCTGCGTGCGATACCAGTATTGGTGCAGTGCAAAATTCGACGCAAGCAACTTTTGCGACGTTGCCACCCGTTGACCCGCTGGTAGCCATTAGTGATACCTTGCGCTACGGAAGGTGGCGGGAACCGGGCAGAAGGGAGGAGGCCATCTCCGATATCGCGCGGGCGCTGCATCAGGAAGAAAACCTGATCTCCCGGCTGAGCCACGAACAGGAGCAGGAAATAGTCTCCAATCCCAAGCTTTTCCTGGTGGCCGTGTGCGCGCTGAACCACGTCGGATTCGACCAGATCGTCGCGACCTACGACATTTCCAGGCCGGAGTGCATCCAGCTCCTTGCCCGACTTGACCGCCTGGGGTTCATCCGGTTGCTGCCCAACAACCGTATAAGGCTCCTGATATCGCTCGATTTCGCGTGGCTCCCGGATGGCCCAATCCAGCGCTTCTTCAACCAGCAGGCGCACAACGAGTACTTCCGCTCGCGCTTCGACCGCCCCGACGAATTCATGGTGGTTGTGAACGGCATGCTCTCGCGAGCCTCGAGCGCGGCGTTAGTCACGCGCCTCAAGCGGATCGCGCGCGAGTTCTCCGAGCTGAACAACCAGGACGCCAGGCTGCCGCTTGGCGAGCGCTCGGCGATGAGCCTGCTGGTCGCCATCCGGCACTGGGAGCTCGCGGCGTTCGCCGAACTGCGGCGCAGGAAAACCGTCAACCCGACAGGAGCCCGATCATGATGGACAGGAAATTGCTGGTGCTGATGTGGAGCGCGATACTCGCCCTTGCGGTGCCCGGCGGGAGCTGGGCGCAGGCTCAACCCGGAACCGGAGCGAAGGCCGCGACCGCCAGAGCAACCTTTGCCGGCGGCTGCTTCTGGTGCATGGAGGAAGCTTTCGACCCGGTGCCTGGCGTAATCGCCACGACCTCGGGCTACATGGGCGGCCAGGTCAAGAATCCGACCTACGAGCAGGTCAGCACCGCGCGCACCGGCCACGCCGAGGTGGTGCAGGTCGAATACGACCCGTCGAAGGTGACCTACGCCCGGTTGCTCGAAGTGTTCTGGCGCAACATCGACCCGACCCAGAAAGATGCGCAGTTCTGCGATCACGGCTCGCAGTACCGCAGCGGCATCCTCTACCACGACGAGGAGCAGAAGCGGCTCGCGGAAGCGTCTCGGGCCGCGCTCGTGAAGAACAAGCCGTTCAAGGGCGAGATCGTCACCGAGATCACGAAGTCGTCCCAGTTCTATCCGGCCGAGGGCTATCACCAGGACTATTACCTGAAGAACCCGGCGCGCTACAAGTTCTACAAGAGCGGCTGCGGCCGCGCTACCCGCCTGAAGCAGCTGTGGGGCTGAGCCGCCGCTGAACCCGGCGGCGGTGGATTCTCCGGCGGCGGCGGCGGCTCCGGGGGACGGCGGCGCATCGGGCAGATGGTAGGTTACCCGAAGCTTACCGTTCGGTAAGCGGACGTCCGGCGGCGCCGCAGCTTCCTTGTGAGGCGGTGGCTGCTGCGCTATCTTTCGTGTTCTATTGCGGCGTCGCCGTGATGCCCCACCCATGAAGATCCTGCTGATCGAGGACGATCCGCACACCTCGGCATATGTCGCGAACGGTCTGCGCGAGCACGGCCATGTGGTGGACCATTCGTCGAGCGGCCGTGACGGGCTTTTTCTCGCCTCCGGAGGCAGCTATGACGTCATGGTCATCGACCGCATGCTGCCAGGTCTAGACGGTCTCGCCATCGTGAAAACGATCCGCGCCGCTGGCGCCCGCGCGCCCGTGCTCCTGCTCACAACGCTGGGGGGCGTGAACGACCGCGTCGAGGGGCTGGAGGCTGGCGCCGACGATTACCTCACCAAGCCGTTTGCCTTCGCTGAACTTCTGGCCCGGATCAACGCGCTCGCGCGCCGCCCGCCCATCGCGGAGGAGGCCGCCGTGCTGCGTGTCGGAGACCTCGAACTGGACCGGCTCAAGCGCTCGGTGACCCGCGGCGGCAAGCGCATCGAGCTGCAGCCGCAGGAATTCAGGCTGCTCGAGTACCTGATGCGCCATGCGGGACAGGTGGTGACGCGGACCATGCTCCTGGAGAACGTCTGGGAATTCCATTTCGACCCGCGCACCAGCGTCGTCGAGACCCACATCAGCCGCCTGCGCGCCAAGGTGGACCGGGAATACGACGAGGAACTGATCCACACCGTGCGCGGCTCCGGATATTCCCTTGGCGTCTCCGGGTAATTTTCTCCGCAGCACGAGTTTCCGGCTCCTCGCGTGGTATGCCGTCGTCTTCGGGGCGTCGGTGGCGGTGCTGTTCCTGATCGTCTACTGGATTACGCTCGCCGCGCTCGACGAGCAGCTCAGCGATTCCGTGGAGCGCGAGACGGAGGTGCTGGTCGAACTGTACCGCTCCCGGGGACTCAACAGCATCATCCGTGCCATCGAGCTGAGGATGGCGGAGTTGCGGCCGCCGCGGCGCTACTACTTGCTGCAGGATGCGGCTGGGAAACGCATCGCCGGCAATCTTCCGCCGATGAAACCGGTGGAGGGCGAGCGTGTGCTCCCCGTGCCCTCGCTGTTGGAGGACCCGAGCTCGAAGCCGGACGACCCGGCCGATGCTTATCCCGTGGTGGCCCAAGGGCGCCAGCTGGGAAACGGCGGGTTTCTGCTGGTGGGCGAGAGCCGTTACCGGGCGGTGAAGGCGCGGGAAGCGATCGTGCGGGCGCTCGCCTGGGGCATTGTGATCACCGTGCTGCTTGCCGCCGCGGGCGGCGCGGCGCTTGGCATCGGGTTCCTGCGCCGCATCGAGGAGATCAACCGCACCACCCGCTCGATCATGGACGGTGACCTTGCCAAGCGCGTGCCGGTCTCCGGCGGCGGCGACGAAATGGACCAGCTCGCGGTGAACCTGAACGCCATGCTCGACCGGATCCAAACGCTGATGGAGAGCCTGAAGCGCGTTTCCGACGACATCGCCCATGATATGCGGACGCCGCTCAGCCGCGTGCGCCACCGGCTCGAGGCCGCCCGGGGAAGGACGGAACCGCACGGAGATGCGGTCATCGAACAATCCATCGCGGAGGTGGATGCCATATTGGGGACATTTTCAGCCCTGCTGCGCATTTCCCAGATCGAGTCCGGAGCCCGGCGCGCGGGTTTTTCCGAGATCAGCCTGGAGCATATTGTTTCCGACGTCGGCGAAGCGTACGCGCCGGTTGCCGAAGACCGCGGGCAGCGACTGAAGACCGTTGTCGCCAGTGTCCCGCCGATCCAGGGCGACCGCGAGCTCCTGACGCAAATGGTGGCGAATCTCATCGAGAACCCGATCCGCCATTGTCCTGCCGATGTGGAAATGACCATCGGCCTGGAGCTCGAAGGCGGCTCGCCGGTATTGCGGGTCGCCGACAACGGCCATGGCATTCCCGCCTCCGAGCGCGAAAAAGTGTTCCGCCGCTACTACCGGCTGGAGGCGAGCCGGACTACTCCGGGCAGCGGGCTCGGTCTCGCGCTCGTGAAGGCCGTTGCCGATCTGCATGGCGCGTCGGTGGAGCTGTCGGACAACAACCCGGGACTTCGCGTTACGGTTCGCTTTCCGCCGCCGGTGAAGGCAGCGCAAGCGCGCATTCCACACGCGCAACAGCGGTCGTCTCTCAGCTCCTAGCGCCGCGTTCCAGGAAGCGAACCCGATCGCTCGCCTCTCATTAGCGTCGGGATCCTGTCGCACGAGTTGCCCCGTATCGCTACCGTGAAAGGCTGCGTATCGCTCGCACGCTGT
>JAHZNX010000241.1 GCA_020028375.1 Betaproteobacteria bacterium
AACATCATCACCAGCGACACGGTGAGCGGCAACCTGACGCTGCGGCTGAAGGACGTGCCGTGGGACCAGGCGCTCGACATCATCCTGCAGGCGAAGGGCCTCGACATGCGCAAGACCGGCAACGTGGTGTGGATCGCGCCGCGCGACGAGCTGGCCACCCGCGAGAAGCTCGCGCTCGAGGCGCAGCAGCAGATCGTGGACCTCGAGCCCACGCGCACCGAAAGCTTCCAGTTGAACTACCAGAAGGGTGCTGACCTGCAGAAGCTGCTGGCCGATCCGCAGCAGCGGGTGCTGTCCAAGCGCGGCAGCGCCGTAGTCGATCCGCGCACCAACACGATCTTCGTGCAGGACACGCCCACACGGCTCGAGGAAGTGCGGAAGCTCATCAGGAAGGTCGACGTGCCGGTGCGCCAGGTGATGATCGAATCGCGCATCGTAGAGGCGAGCGACACCTTCGGCCGCAACCTCGGCGTCCGCCTCGGCTACCACGACCTGACGGGACAGGGCTTCAAAACCGGAACCGTGAGCGGCGCCGCGGCGCGCACTCTAGTGGGTGGCGGGCTCTCCGACAACGCCTTTCACACCGGCCAGACCACCACCGCGCCGCCGTTTACCGACTCGCTGTCCGTGAATCTCCCGGTACCGGGGCTCGCCGGCGCCAATCCCGGCGCGCTCTCGCTGACGCTGTTCCGGGAAGGCTCGGCGAAATTCCTCAACCTCGAGCTCACCGCGCTGCAGGCGGACGGCAAGGGCAAGATCATCTCGAGCCCGCGCGTCATCACCGGCGACCAGGTGGAAGCCACCATCGAGCAGGGCACGGAGATCCCGTACCAGCAGGCAACCTCGAGCGGCGCCACCAGCGTTTCGTTCAAGAAGGCGACGCTCTCGTTGAAGGTCAAGCCCCAGGTCACGCCCGATGACAACGTGATCATGAATCTCAACGTCCACAAGGACAGCGTGGGCCAGGCCACGCTCGCCGGCCCGTCGATCGACACCAAGCAGATCGTGACCGAGGTGCTGGTGGAGAACGGCGGCACCGTGGTAATCGGCGGCATCTACTCCCAGACCGAGGTCAACCAGACCAACAAGATTCCGGTGCTCGGGGACCTGCCCTTCGTCGGGTGGCTGTTCAAGCAGAACCTGAGGACGGACGACCGCAATGAGCTGCTGATCTTCATCACGCCGCGCATCCTGAAGGACGGCCTGGCGCTGCGGCAATAACCGCGCGCGTCGGCGTCTCCCGAAAAGGCGGCCTGCGGGCCGCCTTTTCGTTTGCCGTGATTGGCACAAATGGTTGCAACGGCACTAGAATCGCCTCCATGGGCGGCGGACAGCAGTCGGCGGAGCGGCACGGACGCGTCCCCGGCAACATCTTCCTGGTGGGACTGATGGGCGCGGGCAAGACCACGGTGGGCAGGCGTCTCGCCAGGCGGCTCGGCAAGACCTTCTATGACTGCGACGAGGAGATCGAGCGCGCGACCGGCGTGAAGATCCCGGTGATCTTCGACATCGAGGGCGAGGCCGGCTTCCGCGCGCGCGAGGCGAAGATGCTGGCGGAACTCGTCGCTCGCAGCGATATCGTGCTCGCGACCGGGGGCGGCGCCGTGCTGTCCGCGGACAATCGCAAACTGCTGGCCGAGAACGGCGTGGTGGTCTATCTGCGCGCGGTGGCGACGGACCTGTGCGCGCGGACCCGCCATGACCGGAACCGGCCGCTGTTGACGACCGACCAGCCCCTCGCCCGGCTCGAGCAGCTCTATGCCGAGCGCGATCCGCTATACCGCAGCGTCGCCGATCTCATCGTCGACACCGGAGCCCAGAGCCTGGGCAGCCTTGCCCACCGACTGGAGCAGCAGCTGATCGAGCGCCAGTCCGCCGCCGCGGGCGCCGGCTGAGCGGAGCCGAACGAACCCGTCATGCAGACCCTGAATGTCGCGCTGGGTGCCCGCAGCTACCCGATCTACATCGGCGCCGGCTTGCTCGCCCGCCCGGAGCTGATCGTGGAAAAGCTCCCGCAGAAGAAAGCCGCGATCGTGACCAACGCCACCGTCGCGCCGCTCTACCTCGCATCTCTCCAGGCCGCGCTCGAGTCACGCGGGGTCAGCGTGGTGAGCATTACGATGCCCGACGGCGAGGCGTACAAGACGTGGGAGACGTTGAACCGCATCTTCGATACGCTGCTCGAGCTCCGCTGCGAGCGCGGCACCACGCTGATTGCGCTGGGTGGCGGAGTCGTCGGCGATCTCGCCGGATTCGCCGCCGCGGTCTACCAGCGCGGGGTGCCCTATATCCAGGTGCCGACGACGCTGCTCGCGCAGGTCGATTCGGCGGTCGGGGGCAAGACCGCGATCAACCACCCGCTCGGCAAGAACATGATCGGAGCGTTCTACCAGCCGCTCGCGGTGGTTTCCGACACCGATACGCTCGGGACGCTCCCGCCGCGGGAACTGGCGGCCGGGCTCGCGGAGGTCATCAAGTACGGGCTGATCCGCGACGCCCCGTTCTTCGAATGGCTCGAGGTCAATATGAGCCGGCTCGCCCGCCGCGAGCCCGAGGCGCTTGCCTACGCCATCGAGCGCTCCTGCGCGAACAAGGCCGAGGTGGTGGCGCGCGACGAGCTGGAAACCGGCCCGCGCGCGCTGCTCAACTTCGGCCACACGTTCGGCCATGCGATCGAGGCCGGCACCGGGTTCGGCGCCTGGCTGCACGGCGAAGCGGTCGCCACCGGCATGCTGCTGGCGGCAGAGCTTTCGCACCGGCTCGGTCTCCTTGCCGCCGCGGACGTGCGCCGCCTTGGCGCCCTCCTCAAGGAAGCGGGCCTGCCTCTTGATCCGCCCAGGCTGGGGCTCGAGCGCTATCTCGAGTTGATGGGCCACGACAAGAAGGTGGCCGGCGGCCGCATCCACTTCGTGCTGCTCAAGCGCATCGGGGAGGCCTCCGTTTCGAGCGAGGTTCCGCGCGCCGCGCTCGCGGACGTGCTCGACGCGGGCCCCGTGCATGCCAGGGCCTGACCTCGCCCCCTGCGCGGCGCGGCCGGAACACTCCCGCGGCCGCCGCCACCGCGAGGCGCCGCCGCGCGGCAGGAGCGAATACCAACGCGACCGCGACCGCATCGTCCATTCAACCGCCTTTCGGCGCTTGGAGTACAAGACCCAGGTCTTCGTGAACCACGAAGGCGACCTGTTCCGCACCCGCCTCACGCATAGCATTGAGGTCGCGCAGATCGCGCGCTCGGTGGCGCGCAGCCTCCGGCTCGACGAGGACCTGACCGAGGCGGTTGCGCTCGCGCACGATCTCGGCCATACCCCGTTCGGCCACACCGGCCAGGACTCCCTCAACGCCTGCATGCGCCCCTACGGGGGGTTCGAGCACAACCTCCAGAGCCTGCGCGTGGTGGACCTGCTGGAACAGCGCTACGCCGCGTTCGACGGCCTCAATCTGACCTTCGAGTCGCGCGAGGGTGTATTGAAGCACTGCTCTCTCAAGAATGCGCGCACGCTGGGCGATGTCGGGGAGCGCTTCGTGAAGAAGCAGCGCCCTTCGCTCGAGGCGCAGGTCGCCAACCTCGCCGACGAGATCGCCTACAACAACCACGATGTGGATGACGGCGTGCGTTCCGGGCTGCTCGACATGGCGCAGCTCGCGGACGTGGCGATCTTCGCGCGCCACATGAAGGCGGTGCTGCGCCAGTACCCGCGGCTTGCGGCCCGGCGGCTGCGGCACGAGACGGTGCGGCGCATGATCGATACGCTGGTTTCCGACTTGATCCGCACCAGCGCAGACCACATTCGCAGGCACGCCCCGGCCTCGATCGAGGAGGTGCGACTCGCGCCGCCGCTGATCGCGTTCAGCGCGCGCATCCGCGAGGAGAGCGACGAGCTCAAGCGCT
>JAHZNX010000242.1 GCA_020028375.1 Betaproteobacteria bacterium
CCCGGCGCGCGCTTCGCCGGTGATCTTCCCGTCCTGGACGGTGCCGGTATAGGTTTCGAGCCGCCCGTCCGCCCCCGGCGCGCTGAAGCGGATGCGCGCGCCGTCGATCCGCGCGTCGCGCACTGCCATCACCTGGGCGTCGCGCACCAGGCGGCCTTCGAGCTGCTGGTAGCGCTGCTTGACCTCCAGCCGGAACGGCACGCCGCGCGCACCGTCCACGTTGCCGACCCAGGCGCCCTCCACGGCAGCGGGCACCATCCACAGATGCACGGTGGAGGTCCAGCTGCCCGAGATATCGTATTTTTCCGGGGTCTGCACGTCCACGCTGCGGTCCGGCTTCCATTCGCCGAGATCGAAATCGTGCGACACGATGCGCGCGCCCGGCTTGAGCTCCTTCAAGAGCTTCGGCCTCAACCGCTCCATCATGCCCGGCAGCAGGTAGAGCGTGAGCACGGTCGCGCGGCTCAAATCCGCGTCGAGCACGTCCTGCCGGAGGAACCGCACGCGATTCGCGACGCCGAGGCGCTGCGCCGAGGCGTTGGCGAGATCGACCAGCTCGCCGTCGATATCTACGCCCATGCCGCTCGCCTTGTGGCGCGTCGCTCCCGTCAGCACGATGCGCCCGTCGCCCGAGCCGAGGTCGACGACGAAATCGCCCGGCCCGACCCCGGCAATATCGAGCATCGCGTCCACCACGGCCTGGGGCGTGGGCACGTACGGCCCGCCGTCCTTGGTGACGTTATCCGACGCGAGGGCGAGCGAAGCGCCCAGCGCCATTCCGGCCCACGCGAGCCGATGCAGGAGTTTCATGGGTGAAATGCTACAACAATTCCGGAAACGCGTGATGAGTGATAGGCGGGAACAAATCCTTGGTCGTCAGTCGTCACTGCTTTTCGAGGCCGACCTCGGAGCGCCAGTCCTTGCCCTTGAACACAAGCGGCTTGAGGGCGAACAGGAGCAGGATGGCGCCGAGTGCAAGCATGACGGTCGCGATTGGACGCTGCAGGAAGATGCCGTAGTCGCCCGCGCTCATCGCGAGCGATTGCCGCAGGGACAGCTCGATCATCGGCGCGAGCACGAGCCCCAGCGCCACCGGCGCGAGGTCGTATCCGAACTTGCGCAGCACGTAGCCGATGCCGCCCATCGCGAGCAGGATCCACACGTCGACCAGGCTGTTGCTGACGGAATAGGTGCCGAGGATGCAGAAGCACAGGATGCACGGATAGAGGTAGGCGTAGGGAATGCGCAGCAGGTTGACGAACAGCCCCACCATCGGCAGGTTCAGGATCAGCAGCACCACGTTGCCCACGTACATGCTCGCCACGAATCCCCAGAACAGCTCCGGCTGCTGCTGGATCAGCATCGGGCCCGGTAGCACTCCGTGCACCATGATGGCCGCGATCATCACGGCGGTGACGGGGCTCGTCGGAATCCCGAGCGCGAGCATCGGCACGAACGCGCCGCTCGCCGCGGCGTTGTTCGCCGACTCCGGCCCCGCGACGCCCTCGATCGCGCCCTGCCCAAAGCGCTCGGGATGGCGGGAAATCCGGCGCTCGATGCCGTAGGACACGAAGGACGAGATGATGTGCGCCGAGCCGGGGATGATGCCGATCAGGAAGCCGAGCACGCTGCCACGCGCGATGGGGCCCACCGACAGCCGGAACTCCTCGCGCGACGGAACGAGGTCGCGCAGCTTCGGCTGCTGGACTTTCTGCGCCGCGGTCCCGCCCGCCGCGAGCAGGATTTCCGACACGCCGAACAACCCCACCGCCACCGGCACGATGCCCACGCCGTCGCCCAGCTCGACCACGCCGAAGCTGAAGCGGGTGTAGCCGCTCATGACGTCGATGCCGATCATGCCGAGCAGGAGCCCGAACGCCGCCATCGCCAGCGTCTTCAGCATCGACCCCCCGCTCATGTAGGCGAGGATGAGCAGGCCCATCAGGAGTAGCGCCGTGTACTCGGGGGGGCCGAAGCGCAGCGCGAATTCGGCGAGCGTCGGCGCAAGCAGCATGAGCCCGACGACGCCCAGCGTTCCGGCAATGAACGAGCCGATCGCGGCAATGGCGAGCGCCGGCCCGGCGCGGCCATTCCGGGTCATCGCATACCCGTCGACGCAGGTCATGACCGAAGCGGCCTCACCTGGAATGCTCAACAGAATCGAGGTGGTAGAGCCGCCGTACATCGCGCCGTAGTAGACGCCAGCCAGGAGCACGACGGCGATGATCGGGTTCAACCCGAAGGTCGCGGGCAGCAGCAGACTGATGCCGGCGAGCGGCCCGAGGCCCGGCATCATGCCCACCAGCGTGCCGACCAGGCAGCCCACGAACGCGTAGACGAGGATCGAGGGCTGCAGCGCGACCGAGAAGCCCAGCAACAGGTTCTGGAAAGTCTCAGCCATTTGAACCGATGGTTAGAGGCCCCAGGGGCTGCGCGGCAGCGGCACGTGCAGCAAGTCGCCGACGATGTAGTAGGAAGCGAAGCTGAAGCCAAGCGCGACGAGGGCCACCGCCAGCGGCGGCTTGCGCTCGAGCACGCCCAGCAGGACGACCAGCAGTGCAATCACGGTAAGCCGGTAGCCGATGCGCTCCAGTGCGAGCGTGGCAACCCCGCATGCGACGAGGATCACGACCGCGCGGGTCGCTTCCTTCCACTTCACCGCCGCAAGTGGCGTCGACCGCGCCCCCCACAGCGCGGTGAGCAGCCCCATCGCCCCGAGGAAGATCGCCAGCAGCAGCGGAACGTAACCCGGTCCGGGCTCGGACAGCGTGCCGACCGGATAGACGCGGTTCTGCCACCCGACATAGAGCGCGAGCGCCAGCAGCATCAACCCCGAAAACTGGTCGCTCCGCAATCCGCGGCGACCGGAGGACGGAGGCTCGGTCATCCTGCGTCCCGAGGGATGAGGGGATTCGTCGTCACTTGCCGCCCATCACCCATCACTCATCACCCATCACCCATCACTCTTCTATTTCTTGTCTTCGACCTTGCCGACGACCTTCACCAGGGCGGCGAGGCGCTTGGCGTCGGCCTGCCAGTACTGGTTGAAATCGGGTGCATCCATGTATTGCACCAGCGAATCCACGTTGGCCATCGACTTCCTGAAACCCGGGTCCTCGGTCGCCCTGCGCGCCGTATCGCGCAGCACTTTCATTACGGGCTCGGGCGTGGCCTTAGGCGCGAACATGCCGGCCCAGATGTAGTACTCGACGTCCTTGTAGCCGAGCTCCCTGAACGTCGGAACGTCGGGCAGCGACGGGTGGCGTTTCGCGCCCCAGTTTGCAAGGGGCCGAAGTTTCCCGGCCTTGATATGACCGCTGATGGCTGCCGGACCACCCGCCGTCAGCTCGACGTGCCCGCCGAGTATGGCGTTGATCGCGGGGCCGCCGCCGGTGGTCGGGACATGCCGCATCTTGAGCTTTGCCGCATGAAGGAACAGCTCCATGGGCATGTGCAAGGCGCCGTAGATGCCGGACGACGAGTACGAGAGCTCCCCGGGCCGGGCGCGCGCCAGCGCCACGAGCTCCTTCAGCGACTTGACCGGCAGCGATGGATGCGCCACGAGTATGGTCGGATCGGCCGAGATCAGCGCGATCGGCGCGAACTGGTCGAGCGAGTACGCCGGCTTGCGGTTGAACAGCACGTCCGCCGCGGGGATGACCGAAATGCTCGAGAGCGCCATCAGGATCGTGTAGCCGTCGGGTTTCGCATTCGCGACGGCGGCATTCCCGACCGCTCCCGCCGCGCCGGGTCGGTTGGTGACGGCGACCGGCTGCTTCAATATCTTCTCCATCGCGGCCGCGGTCGGCCTCGCCGTAATGTCCGCCACCCCGCCCGGGGGGAACGCGACGATCATCGTGATGCCGCGGTTCGG
>JAHZNX010000243.1 GCA_020028375.1 Betaproteobacteria bacterium
CGGCCTCGCATGTCGGGCTGCATCGCCCGCACGGCAGCGATGAGCCGCGCCGGTCCTTGTCGGTCAGGATGGGCGCGCTGGCGGCCAGCAGTCACGCGACTGCCACCAGCATGGCGAGATTCAGGTGACGTGTCACGTCTTTCTAGCTGCCGTACTGATCCAGTTTGAAGCGCTTCGGCTTGAGCGTGCGGCAGATTGCCTGCACGGCCTCGGCCTGGGGGAGCGACAACCCCTTTTCCTTCGCCATGGCGGCGACGATTTCCATGTCGTCGTCGGCCCACGCCATAGTCTGTTTTCCCCAGTGCTCGAGCGCCCCGTTCGTCGAATGGGTCGTCAACAGCGCCTTGCGCATCATTTCGACGTCGAGCCCGTAGCGGTGGGCGAGCGCGAGCGCCTCGTGGTCGGCTACGAGGCAGGTCCACATGATCATGTTGTTCACGGCCTTGGCGACCTGCGCCGAGCCAATGTCCCCGGTGTGAATGATGTCGCTCGAGAATGCCGCGAGCACCGGCCGCAGGCGCGAAACGATCTCCGGACTTCCGCCGACGAAGGAGAGCAGCGTGCCCTCGTCGGCCGCCCAGCCGCCGCGGCACATCGTCGCGTCGATGACGTGCAGGCCGTGCCGCTGCCCGAGCAGCGCGAGCTCGCGCACCGTTCCCGGATGCACCGTGGAGAGAATGGCGACGATGGTGTCGCGGCGGGCGTGCTTGAGCAAGCCGCGGTCGGAGAGCAGCTCGCGCAGCTCGCGGTCGTAGCCGACGCAGATCAGCATCGCGTCGGCGGCGGCAAGCCCCGCGAGGTCGGCAGCCCATTTCCCGCCGCGCGCTTCGACGGCGGCGCGCTTGGCCGCGTCGATGTCGTGAACGATCGCCGTGAATCCCTTGCGCGCGAGATGCCCGATGATCGGCTGTCCCATGCGGCCGGCGCCGATTACGCCCACCGTCTTGACCGCAGACGCCATGGCGCTCACCGCTTCTGGGTGATGGTGTCGAGCAGCGCGGGCTGGCCGGCCTTGACCCGTGCGATCGCGCGCTTCAAGGCGGGGCCGACGTCCTTGCCGTGCTCGATCGGCCCCTCGGCGAACCAGCCCATCGATCGCGCGAGTCCGGCGAAGTCCACCTCGGGGCCCTCCAGATCCATGCCGATGTGGGCGCGCTCGATGGGGGTGCCGCGCAGCCGCGCCATCCGGATCTGGTGCTCCCAGTCGTTGTAATAGGACCGGTTGTTGAACATCACGATCAGCATCGGGATCTTGTGCTTGACCGCCACCCACAGGGCGCCGGCGTCGAACATGAGGTCCCCGTCGGGCTGGAGGTTCACCACGAGCCTGCCGGCATCGCGGTGCGCGAGGGCGACGCCGAGCGAAATCCCGATCTGCGTCGCGGTGCCGAGCGACTTGCCCGGATGGCGGTAGGGCTTGTCGAAGTCCCACAGCTTGCGCGTCCAGTCCTCGAGCGTCCCGGCGGTGAGCACCCAGTCCTCGTGCTTGATCGCCTCCCACACCTCGTGGGCGAGCCGCGGCAGCGGGATCGGCGTCGCATCCCAGTTCTCGCGCGCTTCCTTTGCCCACTTCGCCCGCGCCTCACGGTGGAGCTCCGCGGTCTTGCGGGCGCGCACCCCCACCCGGTTCACCCATTCCGTGTTGCCGGAGATTTTCCTGCGGAGCAGGGCAGTCAGCGCCGGGATCGCGAGCGTCGTGTCCGCGAGGATACGCAGCTGCGCGTGCTTCAGGCGCTGATAGTCCAGCGCCCAGCTCGAGAGCTCCAGGTCGCCGAAGCCGATGTCGATCCAGAGGCAATCCGGCGGCTCGATGGAGACCAGCTTGCGCGTCGCACTGTCGAGCTCGGTCGTCGCCCGCTCCCAGTCGCGCACGTCGAGGCACAGGATGAGATCGGCATCCCGGAACACATCCTTCAGCATGCTGACGTTGAGCGGATGATTGCTCGGGAAATTGAGCCGGCTGTTGACGTCCCACACCGGGGCGCCCAGCGTCTCCGCGAGCTCCACCAGTGCGTGAAAGCCATTGGGGTCGCGCCCCACGAACTCGGCGAGGATGACCGGGCGCTGGGCTTTGAGAATCATCTCCGCGGCGCGCTCGAGCGCGGCCGGGTCCGCCGTGAACTGCGCGGGCACCTGCATGGCCGACTTCGGCGGCAGGGGCACGTCGTGATCGAGCGGCTGCTCCTGCATCCACGCGTCGTAGCACATGTACACCGGCCCCTGCGGCTCGGTCATCATCACCCCGTAGGCGCGGGCAAATGACTCCGGCACGCCGTCGATCACGGTCGGCTGGTAGTCCCACTTGGTGTAATCGCGCACGGCGTTACCCTGCACGAGGGCGGTGTGCGTCCAGTCGATGCGCGGGCGCCGCCGGGTCTCGTCCATCGGGCCGGTCGCGCCGATGATGAAGATCGGCGCGCGGTCGATATAGGCATAGTAGATCGAGAGGTTCGAGTGCAGCAGGCCGACCAGGTCGTGCACGATTGCCACCATCGGGCGCCCGCACGCCTTGGCGTAGCCGTGGGCGATCTGCACCGCGGTCTCCTCGTGCTGGCACAGCATCATGACCGGCCGGTTGCCGCCGTAGTTGACCATCGAGTCGTGCAGCCCGCGGTAGCTCGCGCCGGGGTTCAACGCCGCGTAGGGCAGCTCGTAGCGGTGCAGCATGTCGACGATGAGGTCGGAGGCCCAGCGCCGGGTCGCGGTTGCGGAAGGGGCCGGCGTCTTTCCTTTGGAAGGGGTGTCGGGCATCGAGGAATCGCCTCAGCGCGCCTGCTTGACGATGATCTCTTCGTAGAGCTTCACCCACTTCTCGCCGTCGTCGAGCACCACCTTGGGGTCGATCAACGTGAACTTCGGCACGTCCTTGAGCGCCTCGAGGACGCGGGCCGAGGAGGGGATGAAGTCGCGCTTCACCATGATCTCCTGCGCATCGCCCAGCATGAAGTCGTAGAACAGCAGCGCGGCGTGCGGGCGTGGAGCGCGGCGCGCGACCGCGACGCCGTTCGGCCGCGCGACGACGGGCTGCAGCGCGAACCAGTCGATCGGCGCGCCCTTGCCCTTCAGCTGCACCGGCCGGTAGTAGTAGACGGTGAGCGCGAGCGGCACTTCGCCCGAGACGACCAGGTTGGACAGCAGCGTATGGCCCTTGCGAACCGACATGCCGTTGGCCGCAACGATTTCGCGGAAGAGCTTCAGCCCCTGCGCCTCGCCCAGTCCGCCCACGACGCCCGCGAACCAGTCGTGGTCGTAGGCCTCGATGCCGAGCCTCCCTTTCCATCGCGGGTGCGCGAGATCGGCCCACGTCTTCGGCAGCT
Organism: Betaproteobacteria bacterium; assembly: GCA_020028375.1. GTDB lineage: Bacteria > Pseudomonadota > Gammaproteobacteria > Burkholderiales > SG8-41 > SG8-41. Next base: position 3,318 of record JAHZNX010000243.1, read on the forward strand.
CCTCCTTCTTCACCAGGTTCGTGTTGTAGGCCGCGACGAAGAGATTGAACCGGGTCGTGGCCCATTCCCGGTGCGGCCGCACCGCGTTCGGCACCAGCCCGGCGAAGTGCGGCGATTCCACCGCCTGGAGTATCTGCTCCCGGTGCAGCGCCTCCAGCTCCGGCCCGTTGGTCTCGAAGGCGTCCACCTCGTAGCGGCCCGCGCGCGCCTCGTTCACCGCGCGCTGCAGAACGTTCTCCGAGCTGGAGCGCCAGTGGGTGACCTTGATGCCGTACCTTTTCTCGAAGGGGCCGACGAATGCGCCCAGGTCGGTGGTGGAGAAGGACGTGTAAAGCGTGAGCCCGCCTTCCTTCTTCGCGCCCTCGATCAACCGCTGGGTGCGCTCGGGTTCCTGGAGCGCGGCGAGCTCCGCGACGCTTTGCGCGGCTGCCGGCGCAACCGCGGCAAGCAGCGCGAAAATGCAGAAGGCGACCAGCACGTCATTCCCGCGGAGGCGGGAATCTAGGGAAGCCGATGCGTTACTGGGTCCCCGCCTTCGCGAGGACGACGCCATCAAA
>JAHZNX010000041.1 GCA_020028375.1 Betaproteobacteria bacterium
CAACAAGGTGATCATCGACGCCTACCAGCAGGGCGCCTCGGACATCCATGTCGAGCCCTATCCAGGCAAGGCCAAGACCGAGATCCGCTTCCGCAAGGATGGCGATCTGATGAATTACATCTCGGTGCCGGGCAGCTACCGCAACGCGATCGCCGCGCGGCTGAAGATCATGTGCGACCTCGACATCTCCGAGCGCAGGAAGCCGCAGGACGGCAAGATCAAGTTCAAGAAGTTCGGCCCGCTCGACATCGAGCTGCGGGTCGCCACCATCCCGACGCAGGGCGGTGTGGAAGACATCGTGATGCGGATACTTTCCGCCGGCGAGCCGATGCCCCTCGACAAGATGGGCTTCTCCAAGCGCAACCTGCAGCTGTGCAAGCAGGAGATCGACAAGCCGTACGGCCTGTTCTTCTGCTGCGGGCCGACCGGCTCGGGCAAGACCACGACGCTGCATTCGGTGCTCGGCTACCTCAACACGCCGGAGATGAAGATCTGGACCGCGGAGGACCCGGTCGAAATCACGCAGAAAGGCCTGCGCCAGGTGCAGATGAATGTCAAGGCGGGCCTCACCTTCGCCATCGCCATGCGGGCGTTCCTGCGCGCCGATCCCGACGTGATCATGGTGGGGGAAATGCGCGACAAGGAGACGGTCTCGACCGGGATCGAGGCCTCGCTCACGGGGCACCTGGTATTCGCCACGCTGCACACCAACAGCGCGCCCGAGTCGATCGTGCGCCTGCTCGACATGGGCATGGACCCGTTCAACTTCGCCGATGCGCTGCTCGGCGTTCTCGCCCAGCGTCTCGCCCGGCGGCTGTGCAAGTGCAAGGAACCGCACGTCGCGAAGAACGAGGAGATCCACGCGCTGCTGGAGGAGTACTCGCTCGAGCTGCAGAACACGGCGACGTGGAAGAAAGATCCCAAGGCGGCGCGCGCGAAAGTCTACGAGGAGTGGGTGAGGGAATTCGGCAACGACCGGGGCGAGCTCATTCTCCACGCCGCCAAGGGCTGCGAGGTGTGCGGCAACACGGGCTACAAGGGCCGGCTCGGCCTGCACGAGTTGCTGGTCGGCACCGACCGCATCAAGAAGCACATCCAGGAGCATTCGCGGGTGGCGGAGGTGCTGGCGACCGCCCTGGAGGACGGCATGCGGACGCTCAAGCAGGACGGCATCGAGAAGGTGCTGCAGGGAATCACGGACGTCCAGCAGGTGCGCGCGGTGTGCATCAAGTAGTGCACGCGATGATCAAAGAACCCGGTCGGGCCCGGGGCGCGGACGATCTGCTCGAGCGCCTCGAGCAGCTCAACCACATCGGGATCGCCCTCTCCCAGGAGAAGGACATCACGAGGCTGCTCGAGCGCATCCTCATCGCGGCCAAGGACATCACGCACGCCGATGGGGGCACGCTCTACCGGATGAGCGAGGACAAGACCCTCAAGTTCGAGATCATCCGCAACGACACGCTCGGCATCGCGATGGGGGGCACCACCGGTGTCGAGATCCCCTTCTACCCCATCTACCTGTTCGACAAGGACGGCAAGCCGGTCCTGACCATGGTGGCCGCCTACGCGGTGCACGAGGACCGGTCCGTCAACATCGCCGATGCCTACACCGAGGAAGGCTTCGACTTCACCGGCACCAAGAACTTCGACAAGAAGACCGGCTATCGCTCCCGGTCGTTTCTCACGATGCCGATGAAGGACCATGAAGGGCAGATCATCGGCGTGCTGCAACTGATCAATGCCAAGGACCCGCGCACCGGCGAGGTCGTCGCGTTCTCCGACACCGACCAGCACCTCGCCGAGTCGCTGGCGTCGCAGGCGGCGATCGCGCTGACCAACCGCCTGCTGATCAACCACCTGGAGAACCTGTTCGAGTCCTTCATCAGCCTCATCAACGCCGCGATCGACGACAAGTCGCCCTACACCGGGGGACACTGCCAGCGCGTGCCGATGCTCACCATGATGCTCGCCGAGGCGGTCGACAACTGCAAGGTCGGCCCGCTCCGGGACTTCACCATGACGGAGCGCGACCGCTACGAACTCAAGATCGCGGGACTGCTGCACGACTGCGGCAAGGTCACGACGCCCGTGCACGTCGTGGACAAGGCGACGAAGCTCCAGACCATATTCGACCGCGTCGCCCTCATCGACGCGCGTTTCGAGGTGGTCAAGCGCGATGCGGAGATCGCTCTGCTCAAGTCGCGCATGGAGAAGCTCGCGCCGGGACGCCGCGACGTGGTCGGCGACGCACAGCTGGTGGCGGGAATCCGCGAAGTCGAGGGCGACCGCGATTTCCTGCGGCGCACGAATATCGGCAGCGAGGCGATGAAGGACGAGGACATCGCGCGGGTGAAGGCGATCGCCGCACGCTACGACTGGCGCAACGGCGAAGGCGAGCGAGCCAGCATTCTGACCGAGGAGGAGGTCCGGAACCTCACGATTCGTTCCGGCACGCTGACCGCGGAGGAGCGGCAGGTCATCAATCACCACATCGAGGTCACCATTCAAATGCTGGAGTCGCTGCCGTGGCCGAGGCATCTGAAGAACGTGCCCGAATACGCCGGGGGCCACCACGAGCGCATGGACGGCAAGGGTTACCCGCGGGGGCTCAAGCGCGAGCAGATGTCGGTCCAGGCGCGCTGCATGGGCATCGCCGACATCTTCGAGGCGCTGACCGCCAAGGACCGGCCGTACAAGAAGGGCAAGGGTTGACGAGGTGGACGTCACCCGGATCCCCGGTTATGTTCCGCCGCCCGCGGCTTAGGTCGATTCCCGCGGTCCTTGCCGGAAACGTCCGGCGCGAGTCATCCCCAGCGAGGCAGGTCCATGGGTTTCCTTGACTGGTTCAGGACGCGGGAGGTCGACGAGCTCGCGGCCGCCATCGCCGCGGAGCTGGTCAAGCGCGTTCCCCCCAGTGCTCTGGAATCCCGCACCCGCAAGGCGGCGGAACGCCTGCGAAACACGCATGATGCGATCTTCGCCCGTGCGGGCAAGTTCGCGCGCACGCGCCCGCTCAACGTCTTCCAGCGGGCGCGGCTGGGCAACCAATTCCGGTGGGCGTTGAAGGAGGCGGGCTATCCGCCGGAGTTCGTCGATTCCTGGACCTACGAGCTCGCGATCCTGGTCACGCTCAGCAACGCTCCCCGCAGGGCGGCTGATTGAGGTGCGAAAACTCCTGAATCGCCTGCTGGGCACGGGCGCGGCGCCCGCGCCGCGCACCCCATCTGATGCCGCACCCCGTGAATCTGCGGACCGGTTGATTGGCGAGGGCAATCGCGCCGAGGAAGCGGGGCGGGTGGAAGAGGCCTGCGAGCGCTACCGCGAAGCGGTGCGGGCGGCGCCGGGCTACGCCAGGGCGCACCTGAACCTCGGCATCGGGCTGGAGGCGGCCGGCGCGGCCGAGGCGGCGATTTCCTCCTATGAGGCGGCGCTGGCGATCGACCCGGCGGACCCATTCGCGGCCTACAACCTCGGCAAACTCCAGTACATGCGCGGCGTTCCGGCGGAAGCCGAGCGGCTGCTGCAGCAGGCGTTGAGAAGCCGCCCCGCTTTCCCGGAAGCACAGGTCGTGCTCGCTCGCGTGCTGGAGTCGCAGGGAAATCTCGGCGCGGCGGCGGCGGCGCTGGAGACCGCGATGCGGCTCAAGCCGGACGACTTCGGCGCGCTTTACTACTACGCGGGCGTGCTCCTCCAGCAGGGGAGGACCGACGAGGCACAGGGCGCTTTGAAGCGCGCCCTTGTGATCGATCCGGAAAGCGTCGACGCCAATCTTGCACTCGGGAAGTTGCTGCTCGCCGGCGGCAGGCCGGGTGAGGCCGAGGGGCCGCTGCGCGCGGTCCTCAGGCGCGATCCCCACTCCATGGATGCGCGCGCGCGATTGTTCGAAGTGTACGATGCGCGCGGCGACCTTGCTGCCGCTGTGGCGGAGATCGAGGCGGTCCTGAGAGAGCGACCGGATTGGGCGGACGCGCTGTACAACTACGGGTGCGTCTTGAAGAAGCTCATGCGGCTCGCGGACGGAGAAAACGCCTTTCGCCGCGCGCTCGCGGCGGATCCTGGACACTCGGGCGCCTGCCGCATGCTGGGCAGCGTTCTGCTCGGGCAATGCCGCACGGAGGAGGCGCTCGCGCTCTACCGCGCGGCCCGCGAACGCAGCCCGGGCGATTTGGATCTCGAGTCGGCCGAGCTCTTTGCGCTCAACAGTTCCGAGAGCATCGCGGAGGACGAGCTCTTCGCGAGGCACGCGGCGTTCGGAACGCGCATCGAGCAGGCCCACCCTCCGCGATTCGGGCCATTCCGCGGTGCGAGGGAGCCGGAACGGCGCCTGCGCATCGGATACGTATCCGGCGACTTCTGCTATCACGTGGTCTCGTTGTTCATGCTCCCGGTGGTCGAGCGGCACGACCGCTCCGCCTTCGAGGTGTATTGCTACTCGACCGGCAGCAGGGTGGACGCCTACACCCGGCAGCTTTCAGCGCGCGTGGACGTCTGGCGGCAAGCCAACGCGCTGGCGGCATCCGCGCTGGCCGACGCGATCAACCGCGACCGCGTCGACGTCCTGGTCGACCTGGGAGGGCATTCGGGAATACCCCAGCTCGCGGTTTTCGCGCAGCAGCCGGCGCCAGTCCAGGCGACCTGGCTCGGCTATCTCAATACCACCGGCATGACGCGCATCCGCTACCGCATTTCCGACCGCCATGCCGACCCGCCGGGGCTTACCGACCGCTATCACACCGAGACCCTGATCAGGCTGCCGCACAGCCAGTGGTGCTACCGGCCCTTCGTCTCGATCGCGTGCGCGGAAGCGCCGCCGCTCGCGCGCAACGGCTACGTCACCTTCGGCTCGTTCAACCAGGCGCTCAAGATCTCACGCAAGGTGCGCCGTCTCTGGGCCGAGATTCTGCGCCGGCTGCCCGGCTCCCGCCTGCTGATCCTCGGCATCGGCGAAGGCCGTGCCCGCGACGACCTGGTCGCGGATCTCGCGGGAGCGGCAGTCGAGCGCGCAAGGATCTCAGTGCTGCCCTATGTGTCGCTGCAGGATTATTTCAACTGGTTCAACGCCGTTGACATCGCGCTCGACACGATGCCCTACAGCGGCGGCACCACCAGCTGCGATGCGCTGTGGATGGGGGTCCCCGTCGTGACGGCTCCCGGAACCCGTCCGTCGTCACTCAGCACGGCGAGCATCTTGTCAACCGTCGGGCTCCCCGAGTGGATCGCGACGAGCGCCGAGGATTACGTGCGGCTCGCTGTCGAATCCGCCCGCGATGTGACGGTGCTCGCCGGCCTGCGCACGTCGCTGCGGCAGCGGCTGCGCCAGTCGCCCCTCATGGACGAGAAGAGTTTCATGCGGGATCTCGAAAACGCATACCGGCAGATGTGGCGCGCCTGGTGCGAAATCGGGTGACGTTTTTTGTCACATAGTGACCAGTGCAGGGAGCGATACCGGGGCTTGGCGCCCGAAAGTACCCAAAAAACACCGCTGCCGGGCATTCCGTCCGGCAATCTGTCACGCCTGTCCGGTTCGCCCGATATTGGCACAGTCCTTGCTCGTGTGGTTGGGGCGAGCAATGAAAATTGCTTGTTTTTTTAGAGGGTTAACTCAAGAAAGGAGCATCAAATGCGTTACCTTCAGAAGGGCTTCACGCTGATCGAACTGATGATCGTGGTCGCGATCATCGGCATTCTGGCGGCAGTCGCGCTGCCGGCGTACCAGGACTACACCGTCCGGGCGAAAATGTCCGAGGTGATCCTGGCGATGAGCGCATGTCGCACGACCATTACCGAGGTGTACCAGACCGGCGGCACGCCTCCCGGAGTCAACCAGTGGGGCTGCGGCGAAGCGGGTAGCCCGACTCCGATCGTGACGAAATACGTGGCATCGCTTGCAACCGACGCGGACGGCGTGATCAAAGCGACGATCCAGGGCATCAACACCGATGTCAACGGCAAGATCGTCGAGCTGGTCCCGCTCTCCGCAGCAGGCACAGCTGCGACCACTGCGAAAAACATGGGCGCGGGCCTGTTCGGCTGGGTTTGCGGCAGCGGCGGCACCAACCTCGACAAGAAGTTCCTGCCGGGTTCCTGCCGCGGTATCTAATCAGAAGCAACTGGCAGCAGAAAGAGGTACCCTTCGGGGTACCTCTTTTTTTTCCGTTAATTTCGTGCGCGGGATGGCAGGCGCCCTGAGCAGGTTTCCAGCGCTGGTCGGCATCGGCCTCATCGCCGGCCTTGCGGGCGCCCTCTACCTTCCGTTTCTCGCCAACCCGCCGGTGTTCGATGACATCGGCTTCTTCTCCGGACGGCTGCACTCGTATTACGCGACGCACCCATTCGGACTCGAGCTGAGGGTTCCGCCGTACTTCTCCCTCGCCGTCGTCCAGGTCATCTGGGGAACGATGGAGGCCCACCGCATCCTGGGACTTGCGCTGCACGCAACCTGCGCGCTGGCGCTCTACAAGTTGATTTTCGATCTCCAGCAGTACGCGGCCCGGCGCGATCGCGCACCACCAGGGGCGGGCCTGCAAGCGCACGCGCCGGCAATCATCGCCGCGGCCGTATTCGCCATCCATCCCGTGGCGGTGTACGGCGCCGGCTACCTGATTCAGCGTATGTCGGTGTTCGCGACGCTGTTCTCTCTCATCTCGATCGTCCTGTATGCGCGCGGGCTCGCGCGCCGCAGCCACGCCGACGCGGTGTCCGCCGCCGTGGTCTACTCCCTCGCGGTGCTGTCCAAGGAGACCGCTGTACTGCTGCCGGTCGCGGCGGTGATTGCCGGGCTGATCGTGACGGTGGAGCGGCGTTTCGCGCTGCGCCATGCGGCCCTCTATCTGGCTGGCTGCGTGCCTGCCGCGGCGCTCGTAACTCTACTGGTCAAGGGAAAGATCGGCACGGCCTACGAGCCGGACTTCGGGGTGGTGTCGGCTCAGATCGAGAAGATCAGCGGGCACACGGCGCTGGAGTCGCCCTGGCTGGAAAGCGCCGTAACGCAGGCGGGGCTGTTCTTCCGCTATCTCGCGCTGTGGGTATTTCCAGACAGCGACGCCCTGTCGATCGACCTTCGAGTCGGTTTCGCCGGAGCCTGGTCGCCCGCGGTGGCGCTCATTGCCGTGGCGGGATTCGTCGGCTACGGGGTGTTTGGCCTGTATCTAATGCGCCGGGGCGGGCTGGCGCGCATGGCGGGATTCGGGCTGCTTTTTCCGTGGATCCTGTTCTTCACCGAGTTCGTGACGATCCGCTTCCAGGAGCCGTTCGTTCTCTACCGCAGCTACCTGTGGGCGTCGGGCCTCATGGTGGTGCTCGCCTCCGGCCTCGCCCGCGTGCCCGTTCGCGTCGCCAGCGCGGTTGCGCTTCTGGCGCTGCCGCTTATTTTCTACCAGGCTCATCACCGACTGAACACGTTCTCCAGCAACCTTGCGCTGTGGGAGGATGCCGCCGCGAAACTGCCGCGGCAGGCCGTGCCGGGCGGCTCGCGGACGCTCTACCACCTCGGCCGGGAGTATCTCTATCAGAATCGCGCTGACCAGGCGATTGCAGTCGCCGAGCGATGCCTTGCGGAATACCCCGCAACCTATGACTGCCATATGGCGCGCGCCTCGATCCATCTTCACCTCGAGGAATACCGGCAGGCCATCACCCGCCTCGCCAGCGCCATCGTTCTGCGCCCGGAATCCGGCACCGCACGCCATCATCTCGGGGTCGCGCTGGAGAACCTGGGCTGCCTGGATGAGGCGAGAGCGCAGTACCGGCTTGCGCTGAAACTGGGTTTCCCGGGCGCCGTCCACCGCTTGAGCCGCCTGGACACGCCCGGCCGCGGGCTCTTGCCGCCGGTCAAGCCCAAGCGGCGCATGGACGGTTGCGGCGAGCCACTGCCCGCAGGCGCGGAGCCGCCGCGAGGCTGAGTCGCGTTGCCCGCGGTCCTGTCCGGGTCCTCAGTGCAGGTTGTTGACGTAAACGACGTGGGGCGGAATCGAGCCCCCGGGGTAGAGAGCGGGTCCGTAAGCGCGCCAGATGCGCTGCGCTTCTGCATGTTCGCCCGCGACCTGCGCCCCGAGCATCGCGGTGAGAAGCAGAAAGCGTCCCCATTCGTCTCCGCCCTCAACGGTTCCTCCCTGCTCGAGCAAAGCACGCGCGCCTGCGAGCATCGCGGGCGCGTCGCGCGCCGCGATCGCGGCATAGATCTCCAGCCGCTCGCGCACCCGGGGCGCGAGCTTGCCGGGCGCGCAGCCGAGCCAGCGCCTCTCGATCCATAGCGCGCGCCGCAGGTCCGGCGCCAGTTTGGCGAGCGTCAGCTCCGCCGCGCGGTGCAGCTGCTCGACGGCCGCCTTTGATACCGCGGCGCCGCACAGCGCGCCAGGCCGTTTCAGCGTGAGCAGCGTGTTGACCACCATGTCCCCGGTGTCAAGGGGATCGGCCGTGCGTTGAAGGAGTCCACGCGCGAGCGCCAGCGCTGCGGACTGGGTCCGCAGGTTGAGGGATGGAACGTGTGCGGGCAGCGGCTCGCGCACGTAAGTCACAACCGTCCCGTTGGCCATTTCGCGGATTGGCAGCGGCGACACCACAAGGCCGGGAATGGCCGTTGCGATGGTGCCGTGGAAGCGCGCACGGGGCGCTTCGAGCTGCACGAACGGGTAGTAGTCCGAGTTGACCGGCGCGGCGAGGGGCGCGAACAGCGGCGCAATCTCGCGCTTGGTGCCGACGCTCAACGCCGCGATCTCTTCCGCGCGCGTGATGCCGAGGCGTTTCAACTGGTCCATGAACGCCGCTTCCTTGAGCGGCAGCGGCCCGAGGCGCGGCACCCGGCCTTCCGCGACTGCGACCACGATGAGATCCACGCCGTTCATCTCGTAGATCTCGTAATCGGCGAAGTTCTCGCCCAGCGCCGCCAGTATGGAGCCGAGCAGCCGGTCGTTGAACTCGTAGGTCTGCAGCCATTGCACCATCAGCCCGCCCGGCGCGAGGTAGCGCTTCACGTCGCGGTACCACTCGGTCGTGAACAGGTTTGCCACGCCGTTGACCCAGGGGTTCGAGGGCTCGGATATGATCACGTCGTAGCGCTTGCCGTGGCGGGCAAAGAAGCTCTTGGCATCCTCGATGACGATGTTGCTGCGCCGGTCGCGGTAGGGCCGGATGACGCGCGGCACAAAGGAGCGCGCGCCGGACACCATCGCTGGTTCGATTTCAATCGTGTCCACCTCCCGCGGGCCGCTGTGCGAGAGCAGCGCCTCGGCCGTGAGGCCGGAGCCCATGCCGATATTGGCGTAGCGCTTCGCATCGGGCTTCATCAGCAACGGCAGCGCGGCGGCGATGACCATCGTGTACTCGTCGCCGGTGGGCGGCCGGTCGGGATCCATCTGAATCGCTGCGTCCGGCTTGCCGTTGGTGATGATCCCGACCGAGTTGTTGGTATGGCGCCGCACGGCGACCGATGCGGTCTTGCCGTCCCGATAGAAGAAGACCTCGCTGTCTGCCTGCACCGCGCGGCCGTAGCGGAACACGCCGGATGAGAGCCGCTCGTGCTCCAGCACGTCGGCGCGGGCGGTGGCGGTTGCGGCGAGCATGCCGGCGATGAGCGCCACGAACGCGTGGGCGCGCCGGAACGCCGCCTGCGAATAGCGCAGCAGCCACGCCCCGAGCAGGATGTCCGTGGCAGCGCCGAGCACCAGGGTGAGCTTGACGCCGGTTTCCGGCACCAGCAGGTGCACGGCCACCAGCACGCCCGCGATCGCGCCAAACGTATTTGCGGAGTAGATCTGGCCGATCGCGCGCTCGCCGTGCCCGCCGCGCAGCAGGACGTGGGTGAAAAGCGGCAGCGTCATGCCGGCGAGGAAGGTCGCCGGCAGCATCACGGAAAACGCGATGGCGTGGCTGAAGAGGTTGAAGAGCGGATAGGCCTCCTCGCTGCGCTGGAGCACATGCAGCACCCACGCCATCCAGTCGAAGCTCTGGTGGTAGACGAAGATGGTGGCAAGCGCCGCCAGCCCCATCGCGAGCTGCACTATGCCCGCGAAGCGCACCGGGTCGGCGATGCGATCGATGCGGCGGCGGATCCACAATCCGCCAAGCGCGAGACCGGTGATGAAGGCCGACAGCATCAGCTCGAAGGCCTGGAACGAGGAGCCGAGCACGAGCGAGAGCATCCTGATCCACGCGATCTCGTAGATGAAGGAGGCCGCCCCGGTGACGAACGCCGCGGCAAGGAACAGCCGTACCAGGTAGGCGCTGGCGGGGGCCGCGCCGGGGGCCGGCACTGCCGCGGGCGGCCGCGGTTCGCCCGCCCGCGCCACGGCGAGCACGACCGCCGCGAGAGCGAGATTCAACAGGCCCGCCGTGCGCATGGTGCCCGGCATGCCGATCCAGCCAAGCAGCAGGAACGCCGCCGCGAGCGCGCCCGCGGCTGCGCCGATCGAATTGGTGAAATAGAGCATCGCCAGGTGATGGCCGCTCGCCTCGGGGCTGCGCCGGATCACGGCGCCGCTCATGAGCGGAAACGTCATCCCCAGCAGCACCGTCTGCGGGACGATGAGAATGCCGCACAGCGTGTACTTGTAGATTTCCACGGCGAGCGGTGAGCCCAGCGCCGGGATCACGGTGTCGAGCGAAGCCTGCGTGAGCCACACGAACACCTCGTGGAACACCAGTGCCGCCAGACCGATCGCAGCTTCTATCCAGCCGTAGACCGCGAGCAGGTTCACGATCCGTTTGCTGGCGCGGCTCGCGATCCAGGCGCCGAGCGCCATGCCGCCCATGAACGCTGCCAGCACGAACGACTGCGCGAACGAGGCGGCGCCGAGGAAGAGCTTCAGGTAGTGCGACCAGATGGATTCGTAGATCAGCCCGGTGAAGCCGGACAGGGTGAACAGGGCGAACAGCAGCTGGACATTGCGGTGGGTCATGTTGCTCCCGGTTTTAAGTTGAACGCGAGTGTAGCCCAGGCGGCCTTCCCCCGCCACGGCCCTAATTCACGCGGCTCCTTCGGAAATCGGGGCGCGCGGTCTCCGCGTCCGAACAGCCGGGCGCGAAGCGTGTGTTATGCTTCCCCCGAAACGCCGGCAAAGCATGATCAGCGTCTTCATCGGCTACGACCCGCGCGAGGCGGTCGCCTACAGCGTTCTCGCATACAGCATCCAGGCCCGCGCAACCCAGCCGGTTTCCATCACACCGCTCGTGCTGTTCCAGCTGCAGCGCGTGCTGGTGCGCGAGCGTCATCCGCTGCAAAGCTCCGATTTTTCGTTCTCGCGTTTCCTGACGCCGTATCTTTCCGGTTACACCGGTTGGTCGGTGTTCATGGACTGCGACATGCTGATGCTCGGCGATATCGCCACGCTCTGGGCGATGCGGGACGATCGCTACGCGGTGCAGGTGGTCAAGCACAACCACGTTCCCAGGGAATCGGTGAAATTCCTCGGCGAGCCGCAGAGCAAGTACGAGAAGAAGAACTGGTCGAGCGTGATGCTGTTCAACAACGCCCGGTGCCAGGCGCTGACCCCCGATTACGTCAACCGGGCCTCTGGGCTCGAGCTGCACCAGTTCAAGTGGCTCTCGAGCGACGATCTCATCGGTGCGCTGCCCGACCGCTGGAACCACCTCGTCGGCTACAACCCGCCGCGTCGGGACGCCGCCCTGGTCCACTACACGCTGGGCGGCCCCTATTTCGACGACTACCGGAATTGCGAGTACTCGAAGGAGTGGTTCGCCGAGCGCGATGCGATGCTGCGCGTGGCAACGCGCGCTGGTGCCCGCTAGCCGGCCGCTCCCGGGAGCCCGGGATTGCCCTTCACGCCGGTGAGCTGCGGGCGATTGGGCGTGACGGGCGGTATGACCTTCCTGGCGCGGAGGTAGCGCGCGAGGACCTCCCACACTGGCTCGCCGCTCGCGCCTTCCGCGACCGGCGCCCAGCTCGCCACCCGGTAGCGCTTTCCGGCCTCGATCGGCTTGCCCTTCAACGTCATGCCGCTGATGCGCCCGCCTATCTTCTGCGTCGGATCGCAGCGGTACTGCATGCCGCCCACGCGCACCATGTCGCCGCCCTGCTGGTAATAGGGATCCGGGTTGAACAGGTTGTCGCACACGTCCTCGAGGATGTTCTTGATCGCCTCGCCGGTCATCTCCGTGACGGTGGTGTAAGGGTAGGTCACGGCGGTCTGGTCCATGACATGCTCCATCGTGATCGCCTCGCCGGGGAGTATCGTGGTGCCCCAGCGGAATCCGGGTGAGAAGGCGATTTCGGTCCCTTTCACCTCCATCAGCGCGTCCAGGATCAACTGATCGACGGTGCCCGTGAAGTTGCCGCGCCGGTAGAGCAGACCTTCGGTGACCGCGATTTTCTCGGACAGACGCTCGGCGTAGGGCTTCCGTGCGCGGCCGATCAGCGCCGCCATCTCGGGGTCCGGCTTGATCAGGTTGGCGAATACCGGCAGCAGCCGGTAGCGGCACTCCCGCAGCTTGCCGCCCCGCACCTCCAGGTCGGCCACGGCGAGGAACTTGCCGTTCGATCCGGCGTTCGTGACGAGCGTTTTGCCGCTGCGGTTTGCGACGGACACCGGCTCGGGCACGGCGTCGTGCGTGTGGCCGCCGAGTATGAGGTCGATGCCGGTGACGCGCGAGGCGAGCTTCAAGTCCACGTCCATGCCGTTGTGCGACAGCAGCACCACCGCCTGCGCGCCCTTCGCTCTCGTCTCCTCGACCACTTTCTGGAGGTTCTCCTCCTGGATGCCGAAGGTCCACTCCGGCACGAAGTGGCGGGGATTGGCGATGGGCGTATAGGGAAACGCCTGGCCGATGATGGCGACGGGCACGCCGTTCACTTCGCGGGTCACGTGGGAGCGGAACACCGGGTCCCCGAAATCCGTGGTCCTGACGTTCTGTGCGACAAACTCGATCCTTCCGGCAAAGTCTTTATTGATCACCTCCTGCACCCGCGCGGCGCCGTAGGTGAACTCCCAGTGTCCGGTCATGACGTCGACTCCGAGCAGCCGGCTCGCGTCGATCATGTCCTGCCCGCGCGTCCACAGCGCGGTGGCCGAACCCTGCCAGCTGTCGCCGCCGTCGAGCAACAGCGCGCCCGGGCGCTGCGCGCGCACCTGCTTCACCAGGGTGGCCAGGTGGGTGAAGCCGCCGACTCGTCCGAAGTTGCGCGCGGCGCTCTCGAAATCGAGATACGTGAAGGCGTGCGCGAGCCGCGTTTTCGGCGCTATTCCGAAGCGCTTGAGCAGCGCCTCGCCGACGAGATGCGGCGGCTTGCCGAGCGCGCCGGCAATTCCGATGTTGACGTCGGGCTCGCGGAAGTGGATCGGCAGCAGCTGGGCATGGCAGTCGGTGAAGTGGAGGAGGGTGACGTTGCCGCGCGGTCCCGGCAGGTCGTAGAGCGCGTCGCCACGCGGCGTCTCCGCCGCGCGCCCCGAGAGCGGCAAACCGTGCGCTGCCGCGATCGCCAGCAGTTGCAGGAATTCGCGCCGGGTCACTGACGTGAATCAGGATCGACTGACAGCCGGGCGCGCGTTGAGCCGTGCTCTCGCGTCCGCTCCAATGCGCGCAAACAAAGCGGCGCCCACAGCGTCCGCGTTTATTTCTTGTTGATCGGCGAGGCCGGGTCGATCAGGAATGCCACCAGGTGCGTGATCTGTTCCGGCGTCAGATGCCCGGTTGCCCCGAGGCGCGGCATGTTGGAGCACGGGATGTAGGCCCACCCGTTGTAGATGCGCTCGTAGGTGAGTTTCGCGATGGCCTCGGAATTGCCACGCTGCAGGCCGTAACCGGTCAGGCTCGGTCCCACGTTGCCCACGTTGATCTCGCCGGGAGCGAGGGCATGGCAGTTCTGGCAGAGCCCGCCGTTTTCCTTGCGCTTCTCGAG
>JAHZNX010000244.1 GCA_020028375.1 Betaproteobacteria bacterium
TACCCTGCGGGGTGGTGATCGCCCTCGACCGCATGGAGCGCGGAAGCGGGAATTTGTCCGCAGTGCAGGAGGTGCGCGCGAATTATAATATTCCGGTGATCAGCATCGCCACGCTCGACGACTTGATGGCGTACCTCAGGGCCGAGCCGCAGCATGCGCAGCAGCTCGCGGCGGTCGGCCGTTATCGCGACCAGTACGGAGTCACAGCCAATGTCCGATAGCACCCGTGCAATTCTCGCCGCGGCGCTCGCGATCGCTCTCGCAACCCTGTTCGCCGAAGCGGCCCTGGCCCAGACTCAACCCAAGAAGGGCCGGATCGTCTGCTGGAAGGACAAGTCCGGAAAGGTGGTAGGCTGCGGCGACAAGGTACCGCCCGAATTCGAGGACGCCGCAACGAAAGAGCTCGACCGCCGCGGCGTGACGCGCAAGACGACGGAAACGGCCGAAGAGGAGGCCAGGCGTGCCGCCCAGGAAGAAGCGAAGGCGAGGCAGGCCGAAGAGGACAAGAAGCGCACGGCCGAGCAGCGACGCCAGGACATGGCGCTGCTCAACACCTACGCCAACGACAGGGAGATCGACCAGCGGCGCGATCGCGAGCTGCAGGAAGTGGACCGCCTTCTCGGCCAGTTCCAGGGATTGCGCAAAGGGGCGGCGGCCCGGCAGGCCGATGCCCAGAAGCGCCTTGCGGCGGCCGAGACGGCGAGGAAGCCTTCCGATGCGGTCAAGGACGAGGTTGCGCGCGCGGAAGCCGAAATGGCCAAGCTCGAGAAGAGCATCGCCGCCAAGTCCAAGGAGAAAGAGGACATCAGCGCGCGTTACGCGGAGACCAAGCGGCGTTACCTGGAGCTCGGGGGTGTAAAAGCGCAGGCCGCGGCGGCGCCCCCTAAGAAGTGAGACGTCATTCCCGCGAAGGCGGGAATCTAGCAAGCAGCCGTTTCAATCAACGGTGAATTTTCTGGACTCCCGCCTCTGCGGGAGCGACGAAAACTAGCGGCCCGATAACTTCCGCTTCAGGATCTCAGTCACCTGCTGAGGGTTGGCCTTGCCCTGGGTGAGCTTCATCACCTGCCCCACCAGCGAGTTGAAGGCTTTCTCCTTCCCGCTCCTGTAATCCGCCACCTGCTGCGCGTTCCCGGCGATCACCTGGTCGCAGAATCGTTCCAGTTCGCCGCTGTCCGAGATCTGCTTCAGCCCGCGCTTTGCGATGATGGAGTCTGGATCGCGCTCTCCCGCCCACATCGCATCGAGAATCTCCTTCGCAATACTGGTGGAGACGGTTCCATCCGCAACTCGCTCGCGCAGCTTAGCGTGTTGCTGAGGCGTGATCGGAATCCTGGATAATTCAAGCCCCTCGTCGTTGGCGCGAGACATCAACACCCCCAACGTGCTATTCGCAATGTCTTCGGCAATCTTGGGGAACAACTTGATGTCCGTTGCTCTGACCGATTTCTCGAAGAACTCTGCTTTGTCACGAGCGCTCGTCAACTGCAGTGCCGTGTCGAGTGAGAGCCCGTACTCGGATACATAGCGCCGACGCTTCGCCTCGAGTGATTCAGGCATTGACGACCTTATTTCCTCAATCCATTTGTCCGAGACTTCGAGGGGAAGCAGGTCCGGATCAGGAAAATAGCGGTAGTCGTGCGCCTCCTCCTTGGTGCGCATGGAGCGCGTCTCGTCGCGCTCCGCGTCGTAGAGCCGCGTCTCCTGCACAATCTTGCCACCGTCCTCCAGAATCCCGATCTGGCGCCGCGCCTCGAACTCGATCGCGCGCTCGAGGAAGCGGAACGAATTAAGGTTCTTGATCTCGCAGCGCGTGCCGAGCGTGTCCGACCCCGCCGGCCGCACCGACACGTTGGCATCGCAGCGGAACGACCCCTCCTGCATGTTGCCGTCGCAGATTTGAATATCTTCGACGATTAGCTTGTGGAGAACTCGTGCGTAGGCAGCCGCCTCCTGTGCCGAGCGCATGTCGGGCTCGGAGACGATCTCGAGGAGCGGCGTCCCGGCGCGGTTGAGATCAATCCCTGTGAGATCGCGGAAGCTCTCGTGCAGCGACTTGCCGGCGTCCTCCTCGAGGTGAGCTCGCGTGAGCCGGACGGTCTTCTTCCTGCCATCCACGTCGATAGTGATCGAGCCACCCTTCACGATGGGCGTCTCGTACTGGCTGATCTGATAGCCCTTGGGAAGGTCGGGATAGAAATAGTTTTTGCGGGCGAAGATCGAGCGGAGCGCCGGTTGATGTTCACGGCATTGCTGCCGTTCACCGCCAGCCCGAAGCGCACCGCTTTTGCGACCGCCTCGCGGTTCGCCACCGGCAGCACGCCCGGAAGCGCGATGTCCACGGCGCACGCCTGCGTGTTGGGCGCCGCGCCGAACGCCGTCGAGGCGCCGGAGAACATCTTCGAGCGCGTATTGAGCTGGGCGTGGGTCTCCAGCCCGATGACGATTTCCCACTTGTCACGCATCACTCAGCCTGTCCTGAGCCTGTCGAAGGGCCACTCGTCACTGGATGCCGGGAGGCATCCGCTGGTGCCAGTCGGTCGCCTGCTGGAACTGGTGCGCGATGCCGAGCATCTTCGCTTCGCCGAAATAGTTGCCGATCATCTGCAGCCCCACCGGCAGCCCCTTCCCGTCGAATCCGCAGGGGATGGAGAGGCCCGGAAGCCCGGCGAGGTTCGCAGGTGTGGTGTAGATGTCGTTGAGATACATCTGCACCGGGTCGCCCATCTTCTCGCCGATGCGGAACGCTGTGGTCGGGCTGGTCGGCCCCATGATCACGTCGCAGCGCTTGAACACTTCGGCGAAATCGCGCGCGATCAGCCGCCGCACGCGCTGCGCCTGGATGTAATAGGCATCGTAGTAGCCGTGCGAGAGCACGTAGGTGCCGATCAGGATGCGCCGCTTCACCTCCGGCCCGAAGCCCTGCGCGCGGGACTTCTTGTACATGTCGGGCAGGTCGGCGTATTCCGGCGCGCGGTAGCCGTAGCGCACCCCGTCGTAGCGCGCGAGATTGCTCGACGCTTCCGCCGGCGCCAGCACGTAGTAGACCGGCACCGAGAGCTTCATGTTGGGCAGGCCCACCTCGACGGTTTCGCAGCCGAGCTTCCTGAATTCCCCGACCGCCGTTTCCACCGCTCTCACTACGTCCGGCGCCGCGCCTTTGGCGAAGAACTCCTCCGGCAGGCCGATTTTCAGCCCCTTCACGGCCTTGCCGAGCTCGCGCGTGTAGTCCTCCCACTCGCGTTCGAGGGAAGTGGAGTCCCGCGGATCGAAGCCGGCCATCACGTTGAGCAGCAGCGCGAGGTCCTCCGCGCTGCGGCCCAGCGGCCCGCCCTGGTCGAGGCTCGAGGCGAAGGCGATCATGCCGTAGCGCGACACCACGCCGTAGGTCGGCTTCAACCCGCAGATGCCGGAGAGCGCCGCCGGCTGGCGTATCGAGCCGCCGGTATCGGTGCCGATCGCGCTCGGGGCGAGCCGCGCCGCCACCGCCGCCGCCGAACCGCCGGAGCTGCCCCCCGGCACCTTGTCCACGTCCCAGGGATTGCGGACCGGCCCGTAGTACGAGGTCTCGCTCGACGACCCCATAGCGAACTCGTCCATGTTGGTCTTGCCGAGGGTGACCGCGCCCGCCGCATTGAGCCGCTCCACGACATGGGCGTCGTAGGGGGAGGTGAAGTTGGACAGTATCTTGGAGCCGCAGGTGGTCAGCCACCCCTGGGCGCAGAAGATGTCCTTCTGGGCGATGGGGATACCGGTGAGCGGCTGTCCCCTCCCCGCCGAACGCATCCGGTCCGCCGCCTCGGCCTGCTTGAGGCTCCGTTCGGGATCGAGCGTGATGAAGCAGTTGTATTTCGGATTTAACTGATTGATCCGGTTTACGAAATGCCGCGTCAGCTCGACGCTGGAGAAGGCGCGAGCAGAAAGGCTGGCGGAGAGGCTCTTGAGAGTGGCGTTGTGCATTGCGCCCCGCCCCACCCCGCCTTACTCGATTACCTTTGGCACGAGGTAGAGACCGCTTTCAACCTGCGGGGCGACCGACTGGAACAGGGCGTGCCGGTCGGATTCCGTGACGGCGTCCTCGCGCAGCCGCTGCACCACGTCGAGCGCGTGCGACATCGGCGCGACGCCCCGGGTGTCCACCGCCTGCATCTCGGCGATGAGCTTGAAAACGTCGTTCAATTGCGACAGCACGGCGCGCGCTTCGGCCTCGTCAATCGCGATCCGCGCGAGGTCGGCGACGCGCTTCACGTCCTCCAGTGTCAAAGCCATGTTACCCCGTGGACAAAAGCCTTAAAAATCGAGGCTGCATAGGGTATCATAACCGTCTGAGCTGTTAGGCCAAATCCCTTTGGGTGGAAAGCGTTATGTGGGGTTTCTTGAGTAGCTACTTTAACGACGACCTGGCGATCGATCTCGGCACCGCCAACACACTGATTTACGTGCGCGGCAAGGGCGTCGTGCTCGACGAGCCATCGGTCGTTGCGATCCGCCAGGAAGGCGGGCCCAACGGCAAGAAAGTGATCCAGGAGGTCGGGCTGGCGGCAAAGCAGATGCTTGGCCGCACGCCCGGCAACATCGCCGCCATCCGCCCGATGAAGGACGGCGTGATCGCCGATTTCACGGTCACCGAGCAGATGCTCAAGCACTTCATCCGGAAGGTGCACAATACGCGGTTCTTCAAGCCGAGCCCGCGCATGATCATTTGCGTGCCGTGCGGATCGACGCAGGTCGAGCGCCGCGCGATCCGCGAATCGGCAATCGGCGCCGGAGCCTCCAGCGTCTATCTGATCGAGGAACCGATGGCCGCTGCGATCGGCGCCGATCTCCCGGTCGGCGAGCCGACGGGATCGATGGTGGTGGACATCGGCGGCGGCACCACGGAAGTGGGCGTGATCTCTCTCGGCGGCCTCGTCTACAAGGGCTCGGTGCGCGTCGGCGGCGACAAGATGGATGAGGCGATCATCAACTACATCCGCCGCAACTACGGCATGCTGATCGGCGAAACTACCGCCGAGCAGATCAAGAAGGAGATCGGCTCCGCCTTCCCCGGCTCGGAAGTGCGCGAGAAGGAGGTGAAGGGCCGCAACCTGGCCGAGGGCATCCCGCGGAGCTTTACCATTTCCTCCAACGAGATCCTGGAGGCGCTGACCGAGCCGCTCAATGCCATCGTGTCCGCCGTCAAGTCCGCGCTCGAGCAGACGCCGCCCGAGCTCGCCGCCGATATTGCCGAGAAGGGCATGGTCATCACCGGCGGCGGCGCGCTGCTACGCGACATCGACCGGCTCCTCATGGAGGAGACCGGGCTGCCGGTGATCGTCGCGGAAGACCCGCTCACCTGCGTCGTGCGCGGGTCCGGCAAGGCGCTCGAAAAGGTCGAACGGCTCGCCAGCATCTTTACCAACGACTGAAGCGATCAGCGTTCAGCTACCGGCTTCCCGCTCAATGCACTGCGGGCGTGCCGTGCAAGAACATCCTGAGCGCTGACTGCTGAGGGCTGATGGCTGACTGATGGAATACTCGCCGCCGCCGTTTTTCAGGACCGGCCCCACGCCGCTCGCCCGACTGCTAATCTTCTCCGCGCTGTCCCTCGCGTTTCTCGTCGTCGATGTCCGCTTCAACTATCTCGACTCGCTGCGCCAGATCGCGGCGGTGGTCGTGTATCCCCTGCAAAGAATCGCCACGGCGCCCGCGAGCATCGCCCGGCGCATCAGCGACTTCTTCACTACGCACGGCTCGCTGCGCGAGGACAACGCGCGTCTCAAGCGGGAAAATTTCGAGAACGCGGCGCTGCTGCGCGATATCGACCGCCTGCTGATGGAAGAGACCGGGCTGCCGGTAATCATCGCGGAGGACCCACTCACCTGCGTCGTGCGGGGGTCCGGCAAGGCGCTCGAGAAGGTCGAACGGCTCGCCAGCATCTTTACCAACGACTGAAGCGATCAGCGTTCAGCTACCGGCTGCCAGCTCAATGCACTGCGGGCGTGCCGTGCAAGAACATCCT
>JAHZNX010000042.1 GCA_020028375.1 Betaproteobacteria bacterium
CTGGAATCGAAGATCGTGCGCGGCCAGATTCTGAGCGGCGACCCGCGCATCGACGGACGCAACACGCGCACCGTTCGGCCGATCTCGATACGCACGGGATTGCTGCCGCGGGCACACGGTTCCGCCTTGTTCACCCGGGGCGAGACGCAGGCGTTGGTGGCCGCAACCCTTGGCACCACGCGTGATGAACAGCGGGTCGATGCCCTGATGGGTGAGTACTCGGATCGCTTCATGATGCATTACAACATGCCCCCCTACGCGACAGGCGAGACCGGGCGCGTCGGATCGCCCAAGCGCCGCGAAATCGGGCACGGACGCCTGGCCAAGCGCGCGCTGCTGTCCATGCTGCCGGCTCCCGAGGAATTCGCCTACTCGTTGCGCGTCGTCTCCGAGATCACCGAATCGAATGGCTCGAGCTCGATGGCAAGCGTGTGCGGAGGCTGTCTCGCGCTGATGGATGCCGGCGTTCCGCTCAAGGCGCACGTGGCCGGCATCGCCATGGGATTGATCAAGGAAGGCAAACGCTTCGCGGTGCTCTCCGACATCCTCGGCGACGAGGACCACCTGGGCGACATGGACTTCAAGGTCGCCGGCACCGAAAAGGGCGTGACGGCGCTGCAGATGGACATCAAGATCGAAGGCATCACCAAGGAGATCATGCACGCCGCGCTCATCCAGGCGCGCGAGGGACGCATTCACATCCTGGAGAAGATGAAGCAGTCGCTGGAAGCGCCGCGGGCCGAGCTGTCCGTGTGGGCGCCGCGAATGATCACCATGAAGATCAAGCCCGAGAAGATCCGCGACGTGATCGGCAAGGGCGGTGCGGTCATACGCGCCCTGACCGAGGAGACGGGCACCACCATCGATATTCAGGACGACGGGACCGTCACCATTGCCTGCGTGTCGCCGGAGGCGGGCGAAGCCGCGAGGAAGCGCATCGAGGCCATTACCGCGGATGTCGAGGTCGGCCGCATCTACGACGGCACGGTGCTGAAGCTGCTCGATTTCGGCGCGATCGTGAGTGTGCTGCCGGGCAAAGACGGCCTGCTCCACATCTCCCAGATCGCCAACGAGCGCGTGAACAACGTCGGCGATTACCTCAAGGAAGGGCAGCAGGTGCGCGTCAAGGTGCTCGAGGCGGACGACAAAGGCAGGCTGCGGCTGTCGATGAAGGCGGTGGCCACCGAGATCCAGAGCACCGCACAGTAGTTTTCAGCAGGATTCGCAGCGCGGCGCCAGGACGGCCGGTGTTGCGCATGAAAGAGGGGCGGTGTGACCGCCCCTTTCTTGTGTCTGCTGCAGACCGGCTTCGGACCGGCGTGAGCTATTTCGCGACCTGCTTCTCGCGCATCTCGTCGAGCGTCTTGCAGTCGATGCAGAGCGTTGCGGTCGGACGCGCTTCCAGCCGCTTCAGCCCGATCTCCACCCCGCACGACTCGCAGTAGCCGTATTCCCCAAGGTCGATGCGCGAGATGGTCTCGTCGATCTTCTTGATGAGCTTGCGCTCGCGGTCGCGGTTGCGCAGCTCGAGCGACATGTCCGACTCCTGGCTGGCGCGGTCGTTGGGATCCGCGAAGATCGTCGCCTCGTCCTGCATCGTGTGGACGGTGCGGTCGATGTCCTGCGACAGATCGCGCTTCATCTCCTCGAGCATCTTACGGAAATGCCCGAGCTGGCGCGGGTTCATGTAGTCCTCTTTCCCCTTCGGTTTGTAGGGGGGGAAAGCCTTGTGCAGTTCGCTCGGCATGCGCCCAATTCCAGTCAAAAAAGACGCTTTATATATTAAATGCGGTTGCGTCGCAAGTCATTAAGTTAGCGCGCAAAAATTTCGATTTTTCATTGACTATCATGGGCTTCCGGGAGTATATTGCACCGGCTCCCGGGGGCACGGGCCGGCTTGCGGTCAGGGGTCCGGGTCTTGCGCCTCAGCGCCGGGCGGGGCAGCCTTGCCGCAGGGCGCCCGTAGCTCAACGGAGAGAGCACCGGCCTTCTAAGCCGGGGGTTGTGGGTTCGATTCCCGCCGGGCGCACCACGTTGGCCCTTTCGGGCGAACATTGAATGCCGAGTCTTGAGAAGGCTTCCCGTCGTGCTCACGGGCGTTCAAAATCTTCGATCTGACGATGTTCTCTCGGATGGTGGCTGTAGCTCAAAGGTAGAGTACTGGATTGTGATTCCAGGTGTTGTGGGTTCGAGTCCCATCAGCCACCCCATTTTTCCACGCCGTGAAACGTTGACCGTGATCCGTCCCCGACCGGTGGCCAGTGAGCGGAGGACGATTGCCGCCCGGTCTAGGTCTTGAGCCGCATCAACCGCTGCTGCTCGCGGCGCCAGGCCTTCTCCTTCTCGTCCTGGCGCTTGTCATACTGCTTCTTGCCCTTCGCGAGGCCAATCTCCACCTTGATGCGCCCGTTCTTGTAGTGCAGGTCGAGGGGGAGCAGGGTGTAGCCCGCGCGCTCGACGCTGCCGATGAGGCGGTTGATCTCCGTGGCGTGCAGGAGGAGCTTGCGGGTGCGCGTCGGATCGGGCGTGAAGTGGGTGGACGCGGCGGGCAGCGGGCTGATGTGACTGCCGATCAGAAAGAGCTCGCCGTTGCTCACGATGACGTACGCCTCCTTGATCTGCGCGCGGCCATCGCGTATCGCTTTCACTTCCCAGCCCTCGAGCGCGATCCCGGCCTCGAAACGCTCTTCGATGAAATAATCGTGATAGGCCTTCTTGTTCTGGACGATGCTCATGGCGGAGAAGGGAGGGCGGGCGAGCCTATTCTAGCAGCCGACGCCCGCCTGACTCTTCAACCGGAGCCGCTATCGACGGAGCGCTCCGCCGGTGCCTGAGGTCAAGCAATCGGCGCTCGTCGAATTCACGCCCGACCAGATGTTCGCCCTGGTCGATACAGTCGAGGATTACCCCGCATTCCTGCCATGGTGCGGTGGTACCACGCTGATCCACCGGGATGCGTCCACGACACGCGCGACGATCGAGATCAACTATCGCGGCATCCGGCGGAGCTTCACCACGGAAAACACCAAGCGCGAACCGACGGAGATTAAAATTCGGCTCATCGAGGGGCCGTTCAGCAAGTTGGACGGCAGCTGGCTCTTTACCCGGCTTGCGGAACGCGGCTGCAAGATCGAATTCCAGCTCCATTACGAGTTTGCGGGCCGGATGCTGGACCGGCTCATCAGCCCCGTGTTCCGCCACATCGCCGGCACGCTGGTGGAAGCTTTTGTGAAGCGCGCCGGGCAGATCTACGGCAGCAAACCCGTCGCGGGTGACCCTTCGACGTCGCTCAGGACAGGCCAGTGACCCGTGGACGGAAGCCAATGACGATTCACGTGGAGGTCGCCTACGCCCTGCGCGAGCGCCAGGCGCTTGTCGCCGTAGAGCTCGAGGAAGGCAGCACCATCGAAGAGGCGATCCGGCGTTCCGGAATACTCGAAGAGTTCCCGGAGATCGATCTACAGCGGGCAAAGGTGGGGATATTCGGGCGGCCGGTAGCGCTGGACGAGCGGATGCGTGACGGGGACCGGTTGGAGATTTATCGCCCGCTCATCGCGGATCCCAAGGACATGCGGCGCCGCAAGGCTGCGCAATCCACGCCGCGTTCTAGGCGCGGTTGAGGCGACGTGGGTCTTGCCTGGCTCCCGCCTTCACGGGGATGATGAGCCGCGGGGGCGATCGTCACCTGCAGTTCGAATCGACGGCTTGCTGCGCCCTCGCGATTTCTGCTGGGCGTTGGGGGTCTTCAAGATATACGCGCTCGCCGCTCCTGGGGTCGATCTGGGAGATGCGCTGGCCGTCCTGCAGGCTCTTCAGATAAATCCGGGCTCTCTCGCAATTCTCGCGATTCTGGGCCAGTTCGGCGGCTTTCGTTTCCTCTTTCTTCTGGGCCTCCGCACTTTCCATCCGCCGCTTCCTGAATTCCGCTTCCCGTTCGGCAATCGATTTCTGCTGGGGCGAGCCGGCGCCGCTCGATGAGGGTCCCTCGCGGGTGCTGCGAATCCCGGTCTGCACTTCCTTGGCGTCGGCCGGACATTCGGCGGCGTATTCGACGCGGCCATCCTTATAGACGCATTTGAGGAGCTGGCCATGCGCCGCGAGCGGAGCGAGCAACGCGATCAATGCAATGGCAATTTTCACTGGATCCTTTCCGGCCTGGTGGCGCGCGTCACGCGGCGCGCACCGGGCGCACGCAACTTAGCCCGTTAATCCTTTCCGGTCAATGCATTAACGCACGATTCCGTTTACCGTTGACGGGTGCATGCGTATAATACGTTTTTTGCGAAGGGTGGAAAACATGCGTGTGGTGCAAAAAGCCCTCACCTTCGACGATGTTCTGCTGATCCCCGCCCACTCGAACGTCCTCCCGCGCGAAGCCAGTCTCAAAACCAAGCTCACCCGCGGCATCACCCTCAACATTCCGCTTGTTTCGGCCGCGATGGACACGGTGACCGAGGCACGGCTCGCGATCGCCATCGCCCAGGAAGGCGGCCTGGGCATCGTTCACAAGAACATGCCGCCCAAGGCGCAGGCCGGCGAGGTGACCAAGGTCAAGCGCTTCGAAAGCGGCATCGTGAAGGACCCGGTCACGATCGCGCCGACCATGAAGGTGGGCGACGTGCTCAAGCTCACGCAGCAGCACAAGATCTCCGGGCTGCCGGTGATCGACGGATC
Source organism: Betaproteobacteria bacterium (assembly GCA_020028375.1). Classification (GTDB taxonomy): domain Bacteria; phylum Pseudomonadota; class Gammaproteobacteria; order Burkholderiales; family SG8-41; genus SG8-41. The sequence goes on from JAHZNX010000042.1 coordinate 4,675, forward strand.
GGGGCGCGTCGCGGGCATCGTCACCAACCGCGACCTGCGCTTCGAGACCAAGCTCGACCAGCCGGTCCGGAACATCATGACGCCGCGCGAGCGGCTGGTGACGGTGCCGGAGGGCGCGAAGCGCGAGGAAGCGCTGGCGCTCATGCACAAGCACCGCCTCGAGCGCGTGCTGGTCGTGAACAAGAACTTCGAACTGCGCGGGCTGATCACCGTCAAGGACATCCTCAAGTCCACGGAGCACCCCAATGCGTGCAAGGACAGTCTCGGGAGCCTCCGCGTCGGCGCTGCGATCGGCGTGGGCGAGGGCACCGAGGAGCGCGCCGAGCTGCTGATCGAGGCCGGCGTGGACGTCATCGTGGTGGACACCGCCCATGGCCATTCGAAAAACGTGCTCGACCGCGTCCGGTGGGTCAAGCGCAAGTTCCCGAAGACGCAGGTCATCGGGGGCAACATCGCCACCGCGGCGGCGGCGAAGGCGCTGGTCGATCACGGCGCGGACGGCGTGAAGGTCGGGATCGGCCCGGGCTCGATCTGCACGACGCGGATCGTCGCCGGCGTCGGGGTCCCGCAGATCAGCGCGATTGTCAACGTGGTGAAGGGACTCGCCAAGACCGACGTGCCGTTGATCGCGGACGGGGGCATCCGCTATTCGGGCGATATCGCGAAGGCGATCGCCGCCGGGGCCCACGCCGTGATGATCGGCAGTCTCTTCGCGGGCACCGAAGAATCGCCGGGCGAGATCGAGCTGTTCCAGGGCCGGTCCTACAAATCCTACCGCGGTATGGGATCGTTGAGCGCCATGCAGCAGGGGGCGGCGGACCGCTATTTCCAGGACGAGGAGCCCGATACCGACAAGCTCGTTCCGGAAGGTGTCGAGGGCCGGGTGCCGTACAAAGGGCAGCTCGCGCCCCTCGTCCAGCAGCTCGTGGGCGGGCTCCAATCGAGCATGGGCTACCTCGGCTGCGCCGACATCGAGGAGGTGCGCGCGCGCGCTGAATTCGTCGAGATCACCACCGCGGGCATCCGCGAATCGCACGTGCACGACGTGCAGATCGTGAAGGAAGCGCCCAACTATCGTGTGGAGTGAGGCGTAAAGCGTGAGGCGTGAGGCGAGAAAAGCGTTTCGTAGCAAGTGATTCTGCCTGACGCCTGACACCTAACGCCTCATGATTCATGCAGCACGAAAAGATCCTCATCCTCGATTTCGGCGCGCAGTACACACAGCTGATCGCGCGCCGCGTGCGTGAATCCCATGTCTATTGCGAGATCCAACCGTACGATGTGGACGACGGGTTCATTCGCGCCTTCAAGCCACGCGGCATCATCCTCTCCGGGGGCCCCGAGTCCGTATGGGAAGGCGGCACCCCGCGCGCGCCGCAGGCGGTATTCGACCTGGGCGTGCCGGTCCTCGGCATTTGCTATGGCATGCAGACCATGGCGGCCCAGCTCGGCGGCAAGGTTGAAATGGGTAAGGTGCGGGAGTTCGGCTACGCGGAGGTCCGCGCGCGCGGCCACTCGGCCCTGCTCAAGGACATACAGGATCGCGTCTCCGCCGAGGGGCACGGCCTGCTCGACGTCTGGATGAGCCACGGCGACAAGGTCAACGAGCTGCCGCGGGGCTTCAAGACGATCGCTTCGAGCGCCGATTGCCCCGTCGCCGGCATGGCCGACGAGTCGCGCAAGTTCTACGGAGTGCAGTTCCACCCCGAGGTCACGCATACCCCGCAGGGTAAAGCGATACTCAAGCGCTTCGTGCTCCAGATCTGCGGCCTGTCCGGGGACTGGAGCATGCCGAACTTCATCGAGGAGGCCGTCGGCCGCGTGCGCTCGGAAGTCGGCTCCGAGGAAGTGGTGCTGGGCCTCTCGGGCGGCGTGGACTCGTCGGTGGCGGCGGCGCTCATCCACAAGGCGATCGGCGAGCAGCTCACCTGCGTGTTCGTGGACCACGGGCTGCTGCGGCTCAACGAGGCCGATCAGGTGATGAACACCTTTTCCGGAAAGCTCGGCGCAAAGGTGATCCACGTGGACGCGCGCGAGCAGTTCTTGCGTCACCTGAAGGGCGTGGCCGACCCCGAGGACAAGCGCAGGATCATCGGGCGCGAGTTCATCGAAGTATTCCAGCGCGAGGCCTCGCGCCTGCCGAAGGTCAAGTGGCTTGCCCAGGGCACCATCTATCCCGACGTCATCGAGTCGGCCGGGGCGAAAACCCGGAAGGCGCACAGCATCAAGTCGCACCACAACGTCGGCGGGCTGCCGGATACGCTGCACCTCAAGCTGCTCGAGCCGCTGCGCGAATTGTTCAAGGACGAAGTGCGCGAAGTGGGGGTGGCTCTCGGACTGCCGCGCGAAATCGTGTTCCGTCACCCGTTTCCCGGGCCGGGCCTGGGAGTGCGCATACTGGGCGAGGTGAAGAGCGAATACGCGGACCTGTTGCGGCGCGCGGACGCGATCTTCATCGACGAATTGCAGGCGTCGGGGTGGTACGACAAGACCGCCCAGGCCTTTGCCGTGTTCATCCCGGTGAAATCGGTGGGTGTCATGGGCGATGGCCGCACCTACGAGTACGTGGTCGCCCTGCGTGCGGTGCAGACCACGGATTTCATGACCGCGCAATGGGCGGAACTGCCGCACGGGCTGCTGTCAAAGGTTGCGAACCGCATCATCAATGAGGTGCGGGGCATCAATCGCGTGGTCTACGACATTTCGAGCAAGCCGCCCGCCACCATCGAATGGGAATGAGCGACGAGACGTTCATGCGCGAGGCGCTTGCCATGGCGAAGCTCGCGGCGGAAGCGGGCGAGGTGCCGGTGGGCGCCGTGCTGGTGAGGGAAGGTGCGGTCGTCGGGCGCGGCTACAACCGGCCGGTAACGGGAAAGGACCCGACCGCTCATGCGGAAGTGCTGGCATTGCGCGACGCGGCGGAGCATATCGGCAATTACCGGCTGGGCGAATGCGAGCTGTATGTCACGCTGGAGCCGTGCGCGATGTGCGCGGGCGCGATCATGCACGCACGGGTGAGCCGGGTGGTCTTCGGAGCAGCCGACCCCAAGTCCGGGGCGTGCGGCAGCGTCGTGGACCTGTTCGCGGAAAATCGCCTCAACCACCACGCCACGGTCACGGGCGGCGTGATGGCGGAGGAAGCCGCGAGCCTGCTGCAGGAGTTCTTCGGGGCGCGCAGGAAGGCCATGCGCCATGCCTAGACTTGACATTAGTATCAGTCTTCAGCGACTTGATCTATTGGATGAAAATGGAAAGCTCATCACGCGCTATTCCATCTCGTCCGCCAAGAACGGTGTGGGAGAGGCGAACGGCAGCTTCTGCACGCCGCGCGGCCGCCACATCATCCGCGCCAAGATCGGGGCGGGGCAGCCGTTCAACACGGTGTTCGTCGAGCGGCGCGCGACCGGAGAGGTCTATTCGCCGGATCTCGGCCGCGAGTTCCCGGGACGGGACTGGATTCTCACTCGCATCCTCTGGCTATCGGGCTGCGAGCGGGGATACAACCGCATGGGCCCCGTGGACACCATGCGCCGCGCGATCTATATCCACGGCAGTCCGGATACCGCTGACATGGGCAAGCCGGGTTCGCGCGGATGCATCCGGATGCGCAATCGCGACATCGTTGAGCTGTTCGACCTGGTGCCGTTCGGTACCCCAGTAGATATCCGGGAATAGCCGGCCTTTGCCGCGCGCCCGATCTTGCATTGCCAGATCGAGCATTGTTCTCGTAACTCATTGTCTATAAGCCGGTTCGGGTAATTCACGAACCGGAACAATGACATTATTGTGCGTTGCGAAATGGTGGTATAGTGGCCCAACTTTTTGCCAAGAGGGTCATTTGCTCATGGCTGAGAAACGGCGAAACGGCAGCGGTAACGGCAACGGCGACGCGAGCGGCAACGGGAGAGGGCACAACGGTAACGGGAACGGCCATTCGTCAGCCAGGCTGGCGGGCAAGGTGGCCATCATCACCGGAGCCGGCAGGGGTATCGGCTACGCCACGGCGCTCAAGTTCGGCAGGGAAGGGGCGACCGTCGTCGCCTGCGACATCAATGCCGACCAGGCTCAGCAGGCAGCCCGGGATGTCGCCGAGGCAGGCGGCGAGGCCATGGGCTTCCAGATCGACGTCCGGGATCCGAACAGCCTCGCGACGATGGTGGACGCCGTCGTCAAGCGCTACGGGCGCATCGACTGCCTGGTCAACAACGCCGGCATCGTGCAGGACAGCACGTTGAAGAACATGACCGAGGAGCAGTTCGACAGCGTGATCGAAATCAATCTGAAGGGCGTCTACAACTGCACCAAGGCAGTGGTGGACGTCATGCTCAAGCAGAGCTCCGGGGTCATTCTCAACGCTTCCTCCATCGTCGGCATCTACGGCAACTTCGGCCAGACCAATTACGCGGCGAGCAAGTTCGGCGTCATCGGAATGGTCAAGACCTGGGCGCGCGAGCTCGGCCGCAAGGGCATCCGCGCCAATGCCGTGTGCCCGGGATTCGTCTCCACGCCCATCCTCGGCAAGATCCCGGAGAAGGTGCTGAAGGCGCTGGAGGAGCGCGTACCCCTCGGGCGGCTCGCGCACCCCGAGGAAATCGCCAATATCTTCGCGTTCCTCGCCTCCGACGAGGCGAGCTACATCAACGGCGCGGTCATCGAAGTAAGCGGCGGTCTCACGCTTTAGGGGCGTGCCCACTCACCGTCTCCAGTGCTCGACATCGAGCACGCGGATTTTTACCCTTCCCACCCAATCCGTCAGCGGCACCAGGTCCGCCAGGTTCTCGCCCTCGACCAGCTTGATGTGGGTGGCGTCCGCCGCCGCCTGGCCGAACGTGGGATCCACCACCTGCCAGTTGTCACCGACCAGGCTTTCCGCCCAGCTGTGGTAGAGGAAGCCTTGAAACTGCTCGGAATAGACCAGCCCGTTCACCACGCGGGTGGGAATGTCCGAGGCGCGGGCGAGAGCCGTGTAGAGGTAAGCATGTCCCTGGCATTCGGCCTTGCGTTGCTGCAGGACATCGAGCGCCGAGAACACGTCGATCGGCGCCTTCTCGATATTGAGGTCGAGCCAGCGCAGGATACGAGCGATGCGCTCTTCGCTGGAGGCGCCGCCGCCGATCTCCTCCGCCAGGCGGCGGACGGATGCAGCGTGGCTCTGGACCGTAATGGAGGGTTGCAGGTAGCGCACGCGCAGCTCCTCCGGCGGCGAGCTGGCGTGCGAATCACCGGGAGGCACAGCGCGCCCCATCTCGCAGCTGATTTCCTGCCGCGCAGCGGCGCAGCGTTGCCAGGAATCCGACGGCGGCTGGCGGTCGGCGCCGGAGAGCGCGACGCGCAGCCCTGATACCGCGCGCGGATCGTCGATCGGCCGGTCGGGGCGCACCAGGCTGTATTCCACCAGGCTTTCCTTCTTATTGAGGCTCGCGAGCGCGAGGTAGCGTGTCGCGGAACCAGAATCCTCCAGGTACGAGATCATCACGCCGCGCATCGCGAGCTCGAACACCGGCCTGCCGTCGGGCTCGATCCAGGTAGTGACGCGCTGGCCGCGCATGGTAGTTTCGACCTTGAAGGCATTGCCGGTAAAAAGCTCGCTCCGCTCGTAGCCGGCGATGCGCTGGGTCACCTCGGCAATGGCCTGCGTTTCGCCGCTGTAGACACGATAGGTGTGCTCGCGGCCGATCTCGAGCCCGTGCAGCACCGGATAGAGGGCGATCACGCTGGACGGGTAGAGCTTTCCTTCCACCGGCAGGCGCTGTTCGTTGGGCGTGCCGCCAGTTACGATGGTCGCCGCAAGCTCGCCGTCGCGCCGGCGCCCGGTGAGCCGCAGTTCGCTGCCGTCGATGGTGTAGTCGTAGGCGAAATCCACCAGGGTGAGGTCGTCTGCGATGACGTCCCGCGACCTGAGCTGGATTTTCTTCTCGATGCCGAGAAAGCGCAGCACGAAGGAAGCCTCGGAGCGGATCTCGTAGTGCTCCGTTTCGGCCTCCTTGCGGAGCGTGAAATGCGTGAAGCCGATCTTCTCGCCGTTGAAGACGATGCCGGTCCAGTACTCGGAGAACGGTAGCTTCGCGAGCTCGTGCCGGATCGCGGGCGCGGGGCCGGCGTCCTTGAAATACGTGCTTGCGCAGCCGCCGAGGGCGAGCGCGAGCGCGCCCGCCAACCCCGAAACCAGCAAACTTTTCAGCCTGAACATGATCTGCGGTTAAATTCGCTAAATGGTGGCATACTAACGCCCAACAGGTGGACTTTCGGTGAACGATCCGTGGGAGTTCGTTCCACCGACGCCATTGAAACAGCGCCTTAGCGTCTGTTTTTAACGTAAATTGTCAGGACGCTTGTGGCTGAACCGCTTTCTTTCACCGTCAAGCCGGTCTACTGGATCACGTCCCAGAAGGAGGTCAGGGCGATCCGGAGCAAGGTGTTCGTCGAAGAGCAGGGCGTCCCACCGGATCTCGAGTGGGACGGGCTCGACGAGGCTTCTTACCATGTCCTCGCGTGCTCGCCGGACGGCGCGCCAATCGGCACCGGACGGCTCCTGCAGGACGGCCGTATCGGTCGCCTGGCGGTGCTCCTCGAATGGCGGGGCAAGGGAGTCGGCGGCGCGCTGCTGGAGCTCCTGCTCGTCATCGCCAACAAGATGGGCAACGAGGAAGTCAAGCTGCATGCCCAG
>JAHZNX010000245.1 GCA_020028375.1 Betaproteobacteria bacterium
AGCTTGTGGTAGTCGCGCCCGAGCGCGTAGCGCGAGATGAAGGCGCGGGTGCCGTCGTTCATCACTTCGTGGCTGTCGCGCGCGCCTGGCGGCGAGTAATTCATTCGCGCGGCGATGACGCGCAGCGTGCCCGGCACGAGATCGGAGGGGCGGGTCCGCTTCGTCCCGTGGCGCACCATGTAGTCCATCTCGCCGTGGAATCCCTTGCCGAGCCAGTCGAGCAGCCGCGATTCGGCCTCCCCAAGCTCGCTGTCCGCGATACCTACCTGTTGAAAGCCGAGTTCGGTGCCCCACTGCTTGATCTGGCGGGCCAGATCAGAGTAGTCGGACTTTGCAATCGGCTTTTCGACTGTCCTTCCCATCCCCCTCACCCTACCCCTCTCCCGCCAGGGAGAGGGAAGAATTACTGCTTCTCTACCTGTGCCATTGAGCGTAGGTCAATCGCCCACGTGAGCGCGGACTGGCACCATTGCTGCTTTCTCGGTCGCAATTGTGCCCGTTGGCTTATCGTCCCGATGCGCAGCCCATATACCCGTCGCTCGTCCACCGATGTCGAATAGATGGGCGTACCGCACTCCGGGCAAAACGCCTGGACGCGCGGGGTTCCGCTTTCAGCAGTGGTCTTGACGTACTCCTTTGGTTTTCCGCCGCGCAGCGTAAGTTCCTCCTTCGCCGCAGGGACGATCACGCGATAGGCCGTGCCCGTTATGTTCTGGCAATCCGTGCAGTGGCAAATCAGGACCTTCTCCGGATCGATGTCAGCGACGAAGGTGATGTTGCCGCAATGGCATCCGCCGTCGATTTTCATGATGAGTTCCTCAGTGGATCGTGGAGCGTTGACCGCGAGAATCTGCATGACGTGTCCGCGAGCGGTTGCGCCGCTGCCCCCCACCACGGGCGTGTCGCGAATGACGCGAAACCCGGGCGGCGGGAACTGCTGCGCCCGCAGCACCCTTGCCCCGAGCATCCAGAGATAGATGGCGAAGGCGATCACTGGTGCCGAGAGGATGAAAGCGGATACGTATACCGCCAGCTTTGCGCGGCGAGCCGTTTCCGCAGGCTCCGATGAAAGCCACTCGCGGAACGGTTTGCGGATGTGCTCGAAACCCGCGATCAGCAAGCCGCCGATCGCCGCGGCGAAAACGATCACCAGTACCGCTTGCCGCCGCGCCGCAGGGTCGGCTTTCTGTACTCCCGTTGGCTGTAGAGAACCCGCATTGGCTGGATTCCCGCCTTCGCGGGAATGACGACCCGCACCCATCACCTATCACTCGTCACTCGTCACTCGTCACTCGTCACTTTCAATGATAATGCGCCGATGCCCTTGATATCTCGATATCTTCCCGCGGAGGCCGACACGCTCGCCCTCGGCGCCGAACTGGCCCTCCATCTCGAGCCCGGCCTGGTGATCTACCTCTCGGGCGAGCTGGGAGCCGGGAAAACCACCCTCGCCCGGGGCATTCTGCGGGGGCTCGGATATGACGGGCGAGTAAAGAGCCCCTCGTTTGCCCTAGTTGAACCTTATACGTTTTCTAGGTTATACTTGTATCACTTTGATTTTTATCGGTTCACCGATCCACGTGAACTGGGGGAAGCCGGCTTCAGGGAGCACTTCAATCCGGAGTCGGTTTGCCTCGTGGAGTGGCCCGAAAATGCCGCGGGCGTGGTGCCCCCGGCGGATATACGAATTGAACTGAAGATTGCGGGATCGGGGAGGCAACTGGAGATCGACGCTGACACGGAGGCTGGCAGGCGTTGTTTGAAGCACTTGATACATTAGGTATTTCTTGCGGCCGCGCGCTGGCACGGCCGTCTCTCCTCGTCACGCTCTTTTTCTTCGCCGCTGGGTTCCTTCCCGCCCCGGCCGCAGCGCAGTCCGGAACGCCCATCGTCGCGGCGCGCACGTGGCCGGCGCCGGATTACACGCGAATCACGCTCGAAAGCCAGGAAGCGCTCAAGTACTCGGTCTTGAGCTTGAAGGATCCCGAGCGCCTGGTGGTCGATCTCGAGGACATTGAAGTCACCGAGGCACTCTCCGGCCTCACCGAGAAAATCAGCGCAAATGACCCGTATATCAAGAGCATGCGCATCGGGCGCTACAAGCCCGGGGTGGTGCGGCTGGTGTTCGATCTGAAGAGCGAGATCAAGCCGCAGGTGTTCACGCTGGCGCCGGTCGGGGATTACGGCCACCGCCTCGTGGTCGACGTCTATCCCCTCGAGCCGCCCGATCCCCTGCTGGTATTCCTCGACAAGCTGCAGGCGCAGGGCGAGGACGGGGCGGTGCCGCCCGCCGTCGATGGCAAAGGGCGTGCGCCCGCCGGTCGCGCGGCGCCCCGGCGTCCCGACGCCGCCCGCCTAGTCATCGTCGTGCTGGATCCCGGCCACGGCGGGGAGGATCCGGGCGCCCTGGGCCGCCGCGGCACCCACGAGAAGAACGTGACGCTCGCCATCGCGCAAAAGCTCAAGGCGCGCATAGACAAGGAGCCCAACATGCGCGCGGTGCTGACGCGCGAGGGCGATTATTACCTGCCGCTCCAGACGCGCGTGGAAAAGGCGCAGCGAGTGCGCGCCGATCTCTTCGTCTCGATCCACGCCGACGCGTTCATCCGCCCGCATGCGCGCGGGGCCTCCGTATTCGCGCTATCCGAGAAGGGCGCGACCTCGGCCGCGGCGAGCTGGCTCGCCAACCGCGAGAACGCCGCCGATCTCATCGGCGGAGTCAATCTCCAGGGCAAGGACCGCTATCTCAAGATGACGCTCGCCGACCTGTCGCTCACGGCGCAGATCAACGACAGCCTGAAGGCCGGGCGCGCGGTGCTGGCCGAGTTGGGCGGCATCAACGATCTGCACAAGGCGGACGTCGAGCAGGCCGGCTTCGCGGTGCTGAAGGCGCCCGACATCCCCTCGATCCTGGTGGAGACCGCCTTCATCAGCAATCCGGACGAGGAGCTGAGGCTGAGGAGCACCGCCTACCAGAACAAGGTTGCCGAGGCGATTTTCAACGGCATCAAGCGCTACTTCACGAAGAACCCGCCGCTGGCACGGGATCGCATTGCGCTGAACCAGAGATGAAATCTCCCACCACCCCGGCGCTACGCGCCACCCCTCCTCGGGCAGGAGGGGAACCGGGCAGCGACGACGAGTGACGAGAACAGACCAGAACCCAGTAATGCAGCGGGAGGGACCGTTTGAATAAGCCGGTCCCGATCTTGAACCGCACTCTAGCGCTACTACTCCCTCTTCTACTTGCGACTGCTCCCGCCCTGGCCGATGTCCAGGGGCGCGTGGTATCGGTGCATGACGGCGACACCCTGACGGTGCTGATCGAGCGCCGCCAGGTGCGGGTGCGGCTGATCGACATCGACGCGCCCGAGTTGCGCCAGCCGTTCGGCACGCGCTCCCGCCAATCGCTGTCCAGTCTCTGCTTCGGGAAGGTGGCGTCGCTCGATGTGCGCGGCCACGACCGCTATAACCGGACACTGGCCCGCGTCACCTGCGGCGGCGCGGATGCAAATGCCGAGCAGGTGCGCCGGGGCTACGCGTGGACTTTCGCCCGCTATGCCCGAACGGATTCCCCCCTGTTCGCCCTCGAGCGCGAGGCGCGCGCCGCCCAGCGCGGCCTGTGGCAGGATCCCGCGCCGGTCGCGCCCTGGGACTGGCGGAACAGCGTCCGGCAGTCCTCGCGCGTCAGCAGCTCGCGCGCGGGCTCCTGAATTACAGCGTCACTTCCTTACTCGTCACTCGCGAAGGCGCTCAATCGAGCGCTTTCACGATGTCCTCGACAACTTTCTTCGCGTCGCCGAAGACCATCATGGTCTTGTCCATGTAGAAGAGCGGGTTGTCGAGCCCCGCATAGCCCGCCGCCATCGAGCGCTTGTTGACGAGCACCGTGCGCGATCTGGCCACTTCCAGGATCGGCATGCCGTAGATCGGGCTGCCCTTCTCGTGCGCGAGCGGATTCACCACGTCGTTCGCGCCCAGCACCAGCACGACGTCGGTGGTGCCGAACTCGCTGTTGATGTCCTCCATCTCGAACACCTGGTCGTAGGGCACCTCGGCCTCCGCCAGCAGCACGTTCATGTGCCCCGGCATGCGGCCAGCGACCGGGTGGATGGCGTAGCGCACGTTGACGCCCTTCGCGGCGAGCTTGTGCGCCATTTCCTTCACCGCGTGCTGCGCGCGCGCGACCGCGAGCCCGTAGCCCGGCACGATGATGACCGACTCGGCATTCGACATGAGGAAGGCAGCGTCGTCCGCGGAACCAGAGCGCACCGTCTTCTGCCCGGCGCCGGCCACGGCCGCGCCCTCGGCCGCGCCGAAGCCGCCGAGGATCACGCTGATGAACGAGCGGTTCATCGCCTTGCACATGATGTAGGAGAGGATCGCACCCGAGGAGCCCACCAGCGAGCCTGCGATGATCAGCATCGAGTTGTTGAGCGAGAAGCCGATGCCCGCCGCCGCCCAGCCCGAGTAGCTGTT
>JAHZNX010000246.1 GCA_020028375.1 Betaproteobacteria bacterium
GCGCTGAAGATCGAGACTGACGGGAGCCACATCGACGACGCTGCGGCCGAGCGCCTCGCCCGGCTCGGCGTCCAGTGCGTGCAGATCTCGGTAGACGGGGCGAGCGCCGCGACGCACGAGCGGGTGCGCCCCGGGTCGAGCTTCACCGCGGCCACCGCCGCGATCCGGCGGCTCGCCGCGCGCGGCCTTGCGCCGCAGCTCGTGTTCGTTCCCACCCGGTGGAATCTCCACGAGGCAATCGACACCTACGAGCTGGCGATCGAGCTGGGCTGCAGCGCCTTCGTGACCGGGCCGCTGATGCGGATCGGCCGCGCGGCTGCCGACTGGGACCGCATTGCGTGCCGGGATGAGGACTGGCAGGCCGCCGTCCTGGCGCTGCGCAGTCATGCGCAGTCGCGCAATGCCGCGACTGCGCTCTCGATCTATCCCTGGGATATCCTCGCCGAGCTGGAGCAGCGGCTCGCGAGCCCGCAGGCGATGCTGCTCGTCGTGCCCAACGGGAAGGTGAAGCTCCTGAATGCGCTTCCGTTCGCGCCGGCCGACCTGCGGCGCGACTCGCTGGAGCAGGCCTGGCAGGCCTATCGCGACGCCTGGCGCTCGCGCGAGGTGCGCGACTTCATCGCGGCGTGCCGGACGGACCCGGGCCTGCTGCGGCACGCGAACGAAACGTGGGTTAAATGACCGGCACAGCTCAACTCCCCTCCTTTTCAAGGAGGGGTGGATGCGAAGCAGACGGGGTGGTTACATCGGAACTCCTTGCTCCCACCACCCCGCCCGCTTGCGCGGGCACCCCTCCTCGGACAGGAGGGGAGATCATGTTTGGTGCGGTAAGATGCTAAGTCGGCTGCTCGAGGCCGAATGCCTTGTGCAGGGCGCGCACCGCGAGCTCCATGTACTTCTCGTTGATCACGATCGAGATCTTGATCTCCGAGGTCGAGATCATCTCGATGTTGATGCCCTCCTCCGCTAGCGTGCGGAACGCCGAGCTGGCGATGCCCGCGTGCGAGCGCATGCCGACGCCGACCACAGACACCTTGGCGATCTTGTCGCCGCCCTCCACGCCGCGCGCCTTGATGTGCTTCACCACCGGCTCGAGGAGTTTCAACGTCTTGTGATAGTCGGCCCGGTTCACCGTGAACGAGAAGTCGGTCAGCCCGTCGTGGCTCACGTTCTGCACGATCATGTCCACGTCGATGTTGGCATCCCCGATCGGCCCCAGGATCTGGTAGGCGATGCCGGGACGGTCGGGCACGCCGAGTATGGTGACCTTCGCCTCGTCGCGGTTGAACGCGATGCCTGAGATGGTTGCCTGTTCCATGTTCTGGTCTTCCTCGAAAGTGATCAGCGTGCCCTCGCTCTCCTCCTCGAAGCTGGAGAGCACCCGTAGCGGGACCCGGTACTTGCCCGCGAGCTCGACCGAGCGGATCTGCAGCACCTTGGAGCCCAAGCTTGCCATCTCCAGCATCTCCTCGAAGGTGATGGTCTTCAGCCGCCGCGCCTCCGGCACGATCCGCGGGTCGGTAGTGTAGACCCCGTCCACGTCGGTGTAGATCTGGCACTCGTCGGCCCCGAGTGCCGCGGCAAGCGCAACGCCGGTCGTGTCCGAGCCCCCGCGCCCGAGCGTGGTGATGTCGCCCTTCTCGTTCACGCCCTGGAAGCCGGCCACCACCACGACGCAATCGTCGGCGAGGTCCCTGCGGATGCGGCTCTCGTCGATGCTCACGATGCGCGCCTTGGTGTGGGCGCTGTCGGTCAGGATCCTCAACTGGCCCCCGGTATAGCTGCGCGCCCGGACTCCCATGTCCATCAGCGCCATGGCGAGCAGCGCGATCGTCACCTGCTCGCCGGTGGACACCATCACGTCGAGCTCGCGCGGGTCGGGATGCGGCTGGACTTCGCGGGCGAGCGCGATCAGGCGGTTGGTCTCCCCCGCCATCGCGGAGACGACCACCACCAGCTGGTGCCCTTTGGCCTTCCAGCGCGCGACGCGGCGGGCGACGTTCTTGACGCGCTCGGCCGAGCCCACTGAAGTGCCGCCATACTTCTGGACGATCAGGGACATTTCCGCAACAACTTTAAAAAGTCGCGTATTTTAGTTGATTTTACGGGGGAAAACGAGACGGGGAGCGGGCGCGACGATGATGCCCGCGTCATGGTCCGTGGCGGCGGCTGTGCGCGTGAACCTATCGGTCACGCTGTGGTCAATGCCGTATCAATCACGAACTGCCATCCATACAGACATGAAACCGTTCGAACGCATCACCAATCCCCGCAGCATCCGGCGCCGGCTGCGCCTCAACCAGCAGGAATTCTGGTCGCGGGTCGGCGTGACCCAGAGCGGCGGCTCGCGCTACGAGAGCGGCCGCAGCATGCCCCGGCCGGTGCGCGAGCTCCTGCGCCTGGTGCACATCGAGCGCATCGAGCTTGCCAAGGCGAAGGGGAAGGACTTCGAGGTCGTGTCCTACCTCAAGCGGGCGAATCCGCGCCTCTTCCGTGCCCTGACCCGGGCCGCACTCGGCAGGAACGGGCGCAAGAAGTAACGGAAAGCGCGGCCTCGCGCGCGCCGCACGCCGGCTTCAGCGTCCGCGTCGCCGGGCGACTTTTCGTCTTGCCGGTCGGTGCACTGTGCTTTTCTTCTTCCCGGCCTTCGCCTTCCGGGGCTGCGCTGCTTTCCCGTGGAACAGGTTGAGCGCGGAGCCCTTGCGGAACCATTCGAGCTGGGGCCCGCTGAAAGTGTGATTGAGGCGCAGCGTTTCGCTGGTGCCGTCCGCGTGCTTCACCCGGCACTCCACGGGCTTGCCGGGCGCCATGCCCTTCAATCCGACGAGGCTCAAGCGATCGTCCTCTCGGATACGGTCGTAGTCCGCCGGATTCTGGAACGTGAGCGCGAGCAGCCCCTGCTTCTTGAGGTTGGACTCGTGGATGCGCGCGAAGCTGCGGACGATCACCGCCGCGCCGCCGAGAAGACGCGGTGAGAGCGCCGCGTGCTCGCGGCTGCTGCCTTCCCCGTAATTGCTGTCGCCGACCACAACCCACTTGATGCCCTTCGACTTGTAATGCCGGGCGATATTGGCGATGGGCTGGCCGGTCTCCCCGGTCAGGACGTTCCTGCCCTTGCCCGCCGCGCCGGCATGGGCGTTGGTCGCGCCCATGAACATGTTGTCGCTGAACCTGTCCAGATGACCGCGGAAGCGCAGCCAGGGTCCCGCGGGAGAGATGTGGTCGGTCGTGGTCTTGCCCTTGGTCTTCATGAGCACGGGCATGTCCAGGAAATCGCTTCCATCCCACGCCGGCCAGGGCTGCATCAACTGGAGCCTTTCGCTGTTGGGATTCACCTTCAGCTCCACGCGGCTGCCGTCCTTGGGCGGTGCCACGTAGGTCGCCTCGCCGCGCGCGAAATTCTTCGCCGGCACCTCGGGCGCCACCTTCGGCGGCGCGAGCCGGAACGGCCGGCCGTCGGCGCCCGTCAGCGTGTCGGTGAGGGGATTGAACGAGAGCCGGCCCGCGAGCGCCATCGCAGTGACGAGCTCCGGGCTGCCGATGAAATTCATCGTCGTCGGCTGGCCGTCGTTGCGCATCGGAAAGTTGCGGTTGTACGAGGTGACGATGGTATTGGGCACGGTGGACGCTTCCTTGGCCCGGCGCCACTGGCCGATGCACGGACCGCAGGCGTTCGCGAGCACCGTGCCGTTGATGTCGAGGAGCGACTGCATCTGCCCGTCGCGCTCGATCGTCGCGCGCACCTGCTCCGAACCGGGCGTCACCAGGAAGGGAACGGCCGCCTTGAGGCCGTGCGCCTTGGCCTGCTCGGCGACGTCCGCCGCGCGGCTCATGTCCTCGTAGGA
>JAHZNX010000043.1 GCA_020028375.1 Betaproteobacteria bacterium
TGACGCGGCTCGTGACCTGGGACGAGAAATACGCCTACCTGGAGCAGCGCTTCGAGTCGGGCGGCGTGCTGTGCGCGCACGCGTTCGTCAAGGGGCTGTTCCTGGAAAAGGGGCGGCGGGTCAGCGGCCCGGAGGTGGCGTCGGCGCTGGGCACCACCGTCGCGCCGCCGCCCATGCCCGAGGAGCTGCGGATCTGGTCCGAGCTCGGCAACGTGAAGAAGCAGAACGCGTGATAGAGCCTATCTCAATAATAGGCACGTGTGCGACGGAGGCGATGTGGGATGCAGTTTTAGGAGGATAGCCCGCAGCAATATGTCGATATTGCAAGGGCTACCGACAACAAAATGCGCCCAGATCGCCCCGTCCCTGCGGGTTGCGGCCAGGACGGGCGTCTGCTTTGTTGCCCGGCTTGGCCATATCGACATATGACCTGCGCCGTGCGCCTCGCATCCATCCCGTCCTGGCCACAACGCATCACGCGCCTATTATTGAGATAGGCTCTACTCCGGCTTGATGCCGGCTTCCTCGATCACCTTGCGCCAGCGCGCCGAGTCGTCCCGGATCAGCTTTGAGAACGCCGCGGGAGCCAGGCTGCCGGGCTCGAATCCCTGCTCGACGAGCGCCTCGCGCAGGGCGGTTGCGCCGAGCGTCGAGCTGAACTCGCGGTCGAGAAAGGCCGTGACCGCGGCGCTGGTGCGCGCCGGGACGAACACCCCCATCCACAGTGAGGCGTGAAACCCGGGGAACCCGGACTCCGCGACGGTCGGCGTCTCGCGCAGCGTGGAAACCCGCTCGCGGCTGGTCACCGCCAGCGCGCGCAGCTTTCCGGCCCGGACGTGGGGCAGGGACGCCGGTATCGTCGTGATCTGCAGCTGGATGCGCCCCGCCATGAGATCGATCGTCGAGAGCGTCGACCCCTTGTAGGGCACGTGCACCATGTCGATGCCGGCCGCTTTCTTGAGCAGCTCGCCGGTGAGATGCCCGAGGCTCGCGTTGCCGACCGAAGCGTAGTGGAGCTTTCCCGGATTCGCGCGGGCGTGGGCGACGAACGCTTGCACGGTCGTTGCCGGCACCGCGGGATTCGTAGTCAGGAAATACGCGGCGTCTCCGAGCAGCGCGACCGGCGTGAAGTCCCGCACGGGGTCATAGCCGAGCTTCGCGCCGAGCAGCGGCGCGAGCGCGTGGGTGGTGGTCGTGCCCAAAGTCCACGTGTAACCGTTGGGCGCCGCCTGCGCCACGATCGCGACGCCGATCGTTCCGCTCGCGCCCGCGCGGTTATCCACCACGACCTGCTGGCCGAAGCGCTCGGCGAGCCGCTGCGCGACCAGGCGAGCCGCGACGTCGGTGGACGTGCCGGGCGGGAACGGCACCACGAACCGCACCGGCCGCATGGGGAACGCCGGGTCGGCGGCGTGGGCAGCCAGGACCCAGAACCTCTCACCGCAGAGGACGCCGAGGATGCAGAGGAAAAGCACCAGGACATTGCTTTTCCCCGATCGCATTTCATCTACCTCGAGGCCATTGGGTCTGATCTTTTTGGCGTTCATCGGCGATTGGTTATCGTAACTCGTGGTTGAGCCCGAGCAGAAGCTCCTCGAAGTCGTCGAGCGAGTTGAAGCGAGGCGCTGCGGCAAGATGCGGCGTGATGATGACGTTGCGGAAGCCGAGCAGCGGGTCGTCGGCGCGTCCCGGCGCATCGTAGTGCGGATCGAGACCGAATCCGCCGAGCCGTCCCGCCTGCAACGCCTCGAGCAGCGCGTCGCGGTCCACGAGCTGGGGCCGCGAGACATTCACCAGGATTGCGCCCTGCTTGATCAAGCCCAGCTCGCGGCGGCCGATGATGCCGCGGGTCGCATCGCTGGAAGGCAGGTGCAGGCTGACGAAATCGCTCCCCGCCAGCAGTTCGTCGAGCGGCGCATAGGACGCGGCGTGACGCGCTTCATCGTGCGGCGCAAGCCGGCGGCGCTGTGTATAGACGATGCGCATCCCGAATGCCGCGGCGCGAAGCGCCAGCTCGCGCCCGATCTCGCCCAGCCCGACGATGCCAAGCTGCCTGCGGAAAAGATTGCGGGTTCCGGTGATGCGCGCCCAGTTCGCGTTCGCCGTATGCGCGCGATCGAACCGCGTGGGCGAGTAACCGGCGGCCTGTAACTGCTCAATGCTGACGAGGCCCGCGGTTTCGTGAACCTTGCGTGCGAGCGCGAGCATGAGTGCGAGCGCGTGCTCGGCGCAAGAGATATTGGCGCGGCGCCGCAAGGTGAGCACCCGGATGCCGGCGCGTGCGCAGGCTGCCGCGTCTATGTTCGAGAGGACGGTTCCATATTTCTGGACGAGGCGCAGCGTGCCGCCGGCCGCGGCAATCTCCTGCTCGCCGACGGTCAATGATTCCACGACCACGGCCTGTGCGCCGGGGAGACCAGCTCGCAGCGCCGCTTGGTCCGCCACGAGCCGCACCTCCGCTGGATGGAGATTCCCGAGCCGAGCGCGAAGCCGCTCGCACCATCCGGAGAAATCCGGCAGCTCGTGCGCAAAGAAATGCGAGAACGCCGCGATGCGCACGGCGGGCGCCGCCGGATCCAGTATCACCTGGAGCAGCCGCGGGAAGGGGTCGTCTTCGACAACAAAGATCACGTTTTCTCGGGGTCGAGGTCGAGCGCCCTCAGTACGCGCGTTTGCATGTTGTAGGCGCCGACGAGCACCGTCGCCTCCACCGTCTCGCGCGCGCTGAAATGCCTGCTCATCCCGTCGAAAACGGCGTCGGGAACCGCCACGTTGCTCGTCATGGCGTCCACGTAGGCGAGCAGCGCGCTCTCGCGCGCGCCGAAGACGCCGGACTCGCGCCAGTCGCGCAGGGCCTCGACTTCGCGCGGCGTGATGCCGGCAGGGGCCGCGTACAGTTCTTCGTGGACGTGCCACACGTAGGCGCAGCCGGTCAGCGCCGCGACGCGCATGATCGCGAGCTCCCGCACACGGTCCCCGAGGCTGGTGCGGAAACGCACCGCGTTGTTGAATTCGAACCACGCCGAAGCGAGAGCCGGCGTGTGCAGCAGCGCCCGGTAGAAGACATGCAGCTGGCCGCCGCGGGCCCCGCGGATCTGCGCGGCGAGCGCGGCGATTTCTGGCGTGGCGTGTTCGTCGATGAGCGGGACGCGCGCCATTGCTGCGGCGGGAGGTCTTGCTGCTAGATTCTCTTCGCGAGCTCGGCGGCCTTGCCGACATACGTCGCCGGCGTCAGCGCGAGCAGCCGCTGCTTCTCCGCGTCCGGAATCGCGAGACCCTTGATGAAGGTCTGCAAAGCCTCGCGCGTGATGCCGTCCTTGCCGCGCGTCAACTCCTTCAGCTTCTCGTAGGCGTCGGCAATGCCGTGGCGCCGCATTACAGTCTGGATCGGCTCGGCGAGCACCTCCCAGCTGGCGTCGAGGTCCGCGGCCATGCGCCCGCGATCCGCATCGAGCTGATCGAGGCCCATGAGACACGAGTCGTAGCCGAGCAGCGCGTGGGCGAGCGCCACGCCCATGTTGCGCAGCACGGTGGAATCGGTGAGATCGCGCTGCCAGCGCGACACCGGCAGTTTCTCGCTCATGTGCCGCAGCAGGGCGTTGGCGACGCCCAGATTGCCTTCCGAGTTCTCGAAATCGATCGGGTTCACCTTGTGCGGCATGGTGGAGGAGCCGACCTCGCCCGGCTTCGCCTTCTGCCGGAAGTAGCCGAGCGCAATGTAGCCCCAGACATCGCGGTCGAGATCGATGAGGATGGTGTTGGCGCGCGCGAGCGCATCGAACAGCTCGGCGATCGAGTCGTGGGGCTCGATCTGGGTGGTGTAGGCGTTGAACTCAAGGCCCAGGCGCTCGACCAGTCCGCGCGCGATCCTTTCCCAGTCGACGCCGGGATAGGCGGCGACATGCGCGTTGTAGTTGCCGACCGCGCCGTTGAACTTGCCGGTGAGCTTCACGGCCGCGATGCGCTCGCGCGCCCGCAGCAGGCGGTGGGCGACGTTGACGAGCTCCTTGCCCATGGTGGTCGGGCTCGCCGGCTGGCCGTGAGTGCGCGCGAGCATCGCGCAGTCAGCGAGGTCGGATGCGAGCTTGGCAAGCTTCTCAACGACCTTGTCGAGCGCCGGCAGCATGATCTCGCCGCGGGCGCGCTTCAGCATCAGCGCGTGGGCGAGATTGTTGATGTCCTCCGAGGTGCACGCGAAGTGGAGGAATTCCGCGACCTTCATGACTTCGCGGTTGCCGGCGAGCTTCTCGCGCAGGAAGTACTCGACCGCTTTGACATCGTGGTTGATGCGCGCTTCGGTCGCCTTCACCGACTCGCCGTCGGCCTCCGAGAACTTCGCGGCGGTCTCGTCGAGCTGGGCGAGGGTGGGCGGGGAGAATGGCGGCACTTCCCTGATCGAAGGCTCGGCGGCGAGCGCCTTCAGCCATTCGATCTCGATTCGCACCCGCAACCGCATGAGCGCGAGCTCGCTGAAGGTGTCGCGCAGTGCGGCGACTCTGTTGTGATAGCGGCCGTCGAGAGGGGAGAGCGCAGTAAGAGGGGAAAGCGCCATGACGGATGAGTGCATGCCCAAGGGAAATGTTACCACGATGCGGGCGGCCATCCTGCGGCGGACAAACCGCTCAAATGCGGCGCGCATCACCACCGTGCCCGCGGACGGGGGCGGCATGTCCCGGCGGTTGGTGATGGCACCGTTCAGCTAAAATGCCGTCACTATTGAGGCTTGCGAAATGGCCGTCGTCGCACGCGATACGGGCGTGACCGAAGCGCTCGCGGACTGGTTGTGCAGCCGCCGCTGGGAGGACTTTCCGGAAGGTGTGCGCCACAAGGCGGTGGATGTTATGTACGACTCCGTCGGGGCGATGATCGCTTGCTCGCAATTGCCCGAGGTTCAGACGATCGTCAGATTCCTGAGAAAGATGGGCGGCGCGGCGGAGTGCTCGATCATCGGTTACGCGCACCGCGCGAGCCCGGTCGACGCGGCGATGGCGAACGGCGGCATGTCGCATGGCGACGAAGTCGACCCTGTGCACCTCAAATCGGTCGGCGGGCACGTCGCCTCGGGGCCGGTGCCGACCGCGCTCACGATCGGCCAGTGGGTGGGAGCAAGCGGCAAGGATGTGCTGTGCGCGGTTGCGCTGGGATACGAGGTGGGGGGGCGGCTCATGACCATCTTCTACCGCGAGCGCGACTATGTGGCCCGGCGCTTTTATCCCACAGCCGTCGTTGCAACGGTCAGTTCCGCGGTGACGGCCGGCCTATTGCTCGGTCTCAAACGCGAGCGGATGCAAGTTGCCATGTGCCTCGCCGCATACCAGGCCGCAGGTCCCGACAACATGACCAAGGACCCCGCCCACATGGGGAAGACATTCCAGGTTGCGGCAGCCAACCGCAACGGCGTCACCGCCGCGCTGCTGGCAGGCGATGGCTGCCACGCGCCGCTCGATGTGCTCGACGGCTCGCGCGGCCTGTTCGACGCCTATCTCGGCGCCCCGGACGCAGGCGCGGAGATTCTTGACGACCTCGGATCGTATTATTCGATTACCGACGTCATGCACAAGCGCTACCCGGCGGGCAGCCCGAACCAGGCGTACTTGCAGGGCCTCTTCGGCTTGATGAAGCAACACACGGTGCGACCCGAGGATATCGCCGAAATCGAGGTGCAGATACCGGCCCGCGGCCTGAAACGGGTTCCGACGACGCGCCACGCTTCGATTTCGGCGCTTTCGGTATGCGCCATCGCGGCGGCGCATGGTACGCTCGATTTCTACCGGCTGCACGATCCCGCGGGGGCCATGGATGCCGCGTCACGCGACATGCAGGGCCGCGTCAAGTTCGTCGGGCGCGAGGACTGGAAGGACATGACGGCCGGCCACCGTGCGATCGTGACGATCAGGACGCGCGCAGGACATACGTTGTCCGAGGAAGTGCGGCACCGGCCGATGGACGCGTCGGAGCTCGATGCGAAATTTCACGGCCTGGTCACACCCCGCTTCGGGGAGGCGAAGGCGCGGCGGCTCGAGCGCCTGATGAAACGGCTCGATGCCGCGGCAAACGTCAAGGAGCTGATGGGGGAACTGGAAGGCGCAGAGTAAATATAGCTCGCGAGGAGGTGACAGATGGACCGTAGAATGCACCGGGCGGCGACGTTAGCCGCAGCCGCGATCCTGGGTGTCGCGGCGTCGCCAGCCTGGTGCCAGGCACCGGCCGAGCGCTACCCCTCTCGGCCGATTCGCCTGATCCAGCCGTTTCCTCCCGGCGGCGGCGCCGATGTCGCGGCGCGCTTTGTAGGCCAGATCCTTACCGAGCGCCTGGGCCAGACGGTGGTCGTCGACAACCGGGGTGGCGCCGGGGGCGCGATCGGCACCGAGCTCGCCGCCCAGGCGGCTCCGGACGGCTATACCCTGCTGATGGCGACCGCCAGCACGGTCGTCATCAACCCGCTGGTGAACAAGGTGCGCTTCGACCCGATCCGGGATTTCGACGCCGTGGTCCACATCGCTAATGTCCCCTTGATTCTGGTCGTCCATCCCGCCGTGCCGGTGAGATCGGTCCAGGACCTGATCAGCCTGGCGAAAGCGCAGCCGGGCAAGATCAACTTTGCCTCGTCGGGTGACGGCACGATCAGTCATCTCGCCGGGGAGCTCTTCAAGCTCCTCACCGGAACAGACATGGTCCACGTGCCGTACCGGGGCGGCGGCCCGGCGCGCACCGCGCTGATCGGCGGACAGGTACAGGTGAATTTCGGCAACATGCTGGCGGCGGCGAGTGACGTCCGGACGGGGCGGCTGCGTCCGTTGGCCGTCAGCACCGCCAGACGCACCGAAGGCATGCCGGATGTTCCGACTATGCAGGAGGCCGGAGTTCCAACGTACGAAGTCATACAATGGAGCGGTATGCTTGCGCCGCGTGGCGTGCCGCGCGCACACATCGGGCGCATTAACCGGGACGTCAACGCCGTTCTCGATTCTCCGAAGGCGAAGGAGTTCTTCCTGGCAGGCGGATCGGAGGCGGTGGGCGGCACGTCGCAGGTGTTCGGCGCATTGATCAAGTCGGAGATCGCCAAATGGTCCAAGGTCATCAAGCAGTCGAGACTGGAAGTCAACCGCTAGAGACGGGGAGTGCAAGTCGAATCCTGGCCGAATTTGCGGTCGGGCTGACCTGGGACCGGATTCCGCCGGAGGTCATCGAGCGCGCGAAGGACTGCATCATCGACACCGTCGGCGCCTGCGTCTACGGCTCGCAGCTGCCCTGGAGCCGGATCGTGGTCGAATATGCCAGCCGCAATAGCGCGCCGGGTGAATGCAGCGTGTTCGGAACACCCATCAAGGTGCGCGCTCCGTTCGCCTGCCTCTGCAACGGCGCGGCTGCCCACGCCTTCGAGCTCGATGCCCTGGTCGAGCCGAGCGTCGGCATCCATCCGAGCGCCGCCCTCGCGGTGCCGGGCCTGGCTCCCGCGCAAGGCCGCAAGATGAGCGGCAAGGCCCTGCTGTCCGCTTACGTCGCGGGCTTCGAGGTGCTCTACCGCATCGGGCACGCGGCGAATCACTCGATCGAGAAAGTCGGCTTCCATTCTCCGGGTGTCGTGGGCGTGTTCGGCACCGCCGCGGTGGTGGGGAGGCTTTTCGACCTCGACGCCGCGCGGATGGCCAACGCTTTCGGCATTGCCGGTTCCCTGGGCTCGGGCCTGATGGAGTTCTCGATGACGGGCGGCATGGTGAAGCGCCTCCACCTCGGCCGCGCCGCGGAAGGCGGCTTCATGGCCGCGGTGCTGGCGCGTGACGGCTACACCGGTCCGGCCGGGGCGCTGGACGGGAAATTCGGCATCCTCAACGTGTTCTGCCGCGACGCGCAGCCGGCGCGGCTCACCCAGGACCTCGGCTCCGTCTGGCACGTGATGAAGACCAAGATCAAGCGCTACGCCTGCCACTCCACCGCGCAGGTGCCGGTGACGCTCGCGCTGGACCTCAAGCAGAAACACAAGCTTTTGGGAGACGACGTCGCGGGAATCGCCATCTCCGGCGGCGAGAAGGTGGTGACCCAGCACGCCATCTACGAGCCGCGGGACCTCACGATGATGCAATACAGCGTGCCTTTCAGCGTGGCCATTGCGCTGCACAGGGATCCGCTCGACCCGCGGACGTTCTCCGAGGCGACCCTCAACGACCCGAAGATCCGCGCGCTCGCCAAGAGCGCGCAGGTCGCGCTGTTGAAGTCCGCGCCAGGTTACTCGTCGTCGGCGAGCCGCCTTACGCTCAAATTGAAAAACGGCCAGATGCTCACCGCCGAGGGGCACGACTTCAAGGGCACGCCGACGATGCCGCTCACGCGCGGCGAATTGCGCGACAAGTTCCTGATGCTCACCGCGCACCGGGACCGGGCGAAGGCGGAGCGGCTGTTCTCCCAGCTCGCGGAAGCGGAGAAGATCGCCGACTTCAGCACGCTTGAATTCGCGCTCTGAAATCATGAAGGTTGACGAATTCGAGTTCTTCCTCGAGAAAGAGTGGTCGGACGGCTTCCCGGTCGTCACTCCTACCGAGGCGCGCGTGCGGTGGATGCTCGCGGGCACGCGCCGCGATCCCGACGAGGTGGTCGGGCACATTCCACCTGCCGGAGAAGTCGCGACCGTCCGTACTGTCGCCATCCACGCGCTCATGGCAGGATGCAAGCCGGAGTACCTGCCGGTCGTGCTCGGCGGCATCCGTATCATCCTGCGCGAGGAATTCAACATGGGCGGCGTGCAGTGCACGATGCACGGCGTGGCGCCGCTCATGATCGTCAATGGTCCGTACGCGGAGAAAATCGGATTGCACGGCGGCAATGGCTGCTTCGGACCGGGATTTCGCGCCAATGCGACCATCGGCCGCGCGATCCGGCTGATGCTGCTGAACCTCGGCGGCGGCATTTCGGGGCGCGCCTCCGCGACCATATTCAGCTCTCCCATACGCTATACCGCGTGCCTCACCGAGAACATGGCGTCGAGCCCGTGGGAAAGCCTTGCCGTGTCGCGCGGCTACTCGCCGACGGACAACGTGATCACTTGCGCCATGGCGGAGAACCCCCGGCTCCATTTCGACGACGTAAGCACCGAGCCCGAGCGCTTGCTCACCGGCATTGGCGACGCCATGACCGCGCCGGGCTCATGGAACATGTGGTTCGTCTCCGACATGGTCGTCGCCATGAGCCCGCAGCATGCGAAACTATGTGCGAGTGCGGATCTCACCCGTGCAGACGTCATCGGGCGCCTGAGCAAGCTCGCCGTGCGCCGGCAGTCGAGCGTGAAACGCGGCGGCAATTGGCGTCCCGAGCGCGCGCGCGCGATGGGGATCGACCCGGACGACGATGACGCCGTCGTCGTGGCCGTAAAAGACCCGCAGCGCCTGCATCTCATCGTCGCGGGCGGCAATGGCCCGATCACCGCCGTGTGCCACGGCTGGAACGAGACCAGCCGCTTCGTCCACGGTAGCTATGAGATCTAGCGGGTCGAATCACGAATCGCGATTCACGCTTTTTGAACAGGGAAACGACGATGACGAGTGATCTTGGATTCATCGATCCCACCGCCGGCGGGGCGAGGGCGAAAATCGCGCTGGCGCCGCGCCCGATGGACCTTGCCGGCAAGGTGGTCGGCCTCCTCGACAACACCAAGGAACAGGCCGATATCATTTTCGAGACCGTTGCAGAGCTCCTGCGCAGCCGCTACGGGGTGGCCAAGGTCGTCATCCGGCGCAAGGAAGCGTTCTCGCGGCCCGCAAGCGAGGCGCTGTTGAACGAAATGGCGAAGGAGGTCGAAGTGGCCGCCGCCGCGCTCGGCGGGTGAGGGTCGTGCACGTTGTGCAGTGTGCACGACACGGTGGAGTTCGAGAAGCGGGGTATACCTGCCACGATGTTCCTCACCCAGGCGTTCCGCAACGCGGCGGTGCATCACTTCCGTACCAAGGGCATGGACGGGCACCCGTTCATCGAGCTGCCGCACCCCGTGAGCAACCTCACGCACGATGAGATGCGCGCGCTCACGCTGAAATATGTTGAACAGATGGTGAGGCAGCTTACTGCCTGAACGGAACAGGTGACGAATAAAGGTGACGAGGTAATGGTGACGAATAAGGGTGAAGGGAAACAGCTCAATGCCTACGCGTCGCGGTTGTTCGTCACCCGTATCTCGTCACCCATAATCGTCACCCTTATCTCGTCACTCCTTTTCGCCGCCGCCACTCCCACGGCGGCTCAGCAATATCCCTCGCGCCCGCTCCGCGTGGTCGTGCCATTCGCGCCCGGCGGCGCGGTCGATCTCGTCGCGCGCACGCTTGCCCCCAGGTTGAACGAAGCGCTCGGCCAGCCGATGGTGGTGGACAATCGCGGTGGGGCTGGCGGCACGGTCGGCACCGACATCGTGGCCAAGGCGCGGCCCGACGGTCACACGCTGCTCGTCGCCAGTATGGGGGTGGCGGTCAACGCGGTGCTTTATCCCAAGCTGCCCTACGACACGCTGAAGGACCTCGCGCCGGTCACGACGCTGGGCGAGCAGCCCAACATCGTTGTGGTACACCCATCGCTAGCGGCTAAATCGATCGGCGAGCTCGTCGCGCTGGCCCGATCGAAGCCCGGCCAGTTGAGCTACGCATCAGGCGGCGTTGGGAGCAACACCCATCTCGTGACCTTGCTGTTCCTCCATATGGCCAAGGTGGACATGCTGCACGTGCCGTACAAGGGTCTGGGCCCGGCGATCGCGGACCTGGTGGGCGGGCAGGTTCAACTCGCCATCTCGAACGTTTCCACGGCTCTGCCCCACGTGAAGTCCGGCAGGCTGCGGCTGCTTGCGGTTACGTCGGGCAAGCGCTTCCCCCTCTTCCCGGACACGCCGACGGTGGATGAGGCGGGGGTGAAGGGTTACGAAAGCAGCGGCTGGTATGGCCTATGGGTCACGGCGGGGACGCCGCGATCCATCATCGTCAGGCTCAACCAGGAAACGACGACGATCCTGGGCTCGGCTGCCGTCAGAAATCAGTTTGATTCGCAGGGGCTGCAGTCGATACCCGTGTCTCCAGAAGCGTTCGGGAAGCGGCTCCGGGAGGAAATCAGGAAGTGGGGGGTGGTGGTCAGGGCTTCGGGCGTGAAGCCCGAGTGATAGATCGGTTATGAGTGATAAGTGATATTAGATTTTCTTGGCGTTCCTGGCGTCCCTTCGACAAGTTCAGGACAGACTTGGCGGCGAGTTAGGGTTTTAGCGTACGCCAGGCGTCGTGCTTCACCCGCGCGACGATCTCGAAGTC
>JAHZNX010000247.1 GCA_020028375.1 Betaproteobacteria bacterium
GCCGCGATCACCTGCTGCCTGATCCTGGGCGCGGTGGCCGAGCGCATCAAGTTCTCGGCGGTGCTGATCTTCATGGTGCTGTGGTTCACCTTCAGCTACGCGCCGATCGCGCACATGGTCTGGTTCTGGATGGGCCCGGACGTCTACACCGATCCCAAGGTGGTGGAGGCGATGAACGCGAAAGCGGGTCTCATCTGGCAGTGGGGCGCGCTCGACTTCGCGGGCGGGACGGTTGTTCACATCAATTCCGGCGTCGCCGGCCTCGTCGGAGCCTACCTCGTCGGCAAGCGCATCGGTTACGGCAAGGAGGCCATGTCGCCGCACAACCTCACCATGACCATGCTCGGGGCGTCGCTCCTGTGGTTCGGGTGGTTCGGCTTCAACGCGGGCTCCGCGCTGGAAGCCAACCCTCGGGTTGCGTCGCCGGACTGGTTGCGATCACGCCCGCCGCAGGTAACGTGGGCATCCCGGGCGCGTTCGTGATCGGGATCGCCGCGGGCCTGGTGTGCCTGTGGGGAGTCAACCAGCTCAAGCGCTTGCACGGGGCGGATGACTCGCTGGACGTGTTCGGCATCCATGCTGTGGGCGGAGCACTCGGGGCCTTGCTGACCGGCATCTTCAACAGCCAGTCGCTCGGCGGACCGGGACTCGTCACCGACTGGGTGACCGGCAAGGTCGGCTCCAACCCGATCTGGGACCAGTTCCTGATCCAGGCGCAGGGCGTGGGCATGACGATCATCTGGACAGGCGTCGTGGCGCTGATCGCCTTCAAGATCGCCGACCTGATCGTCGGGCTGCGTCCCGCCGAGGAAGAGGAGCGCGAGGGTCTCGACATCGCCGATCACGGCGAGACCGCCTACCATATGTAGAACCTCCATAATGGAGTGCGAAGTCACGGGCGCCTGCGGGCGCCCGTTTTTTTGGCCCTATAAAACACCTGGCGCGGCCGGTAGAATAGTGGCCCCTTCGGGCAAAAAAGCACCTCGATGTCCGTCCCGCGACTCACGACCGCGCTCGCCGGACCGCTCGCCGACCTCGAGCGGCGCCTGCTCGCCTCCCAGCCGGAAGCCGAGCGCTGGCTGCGCGGCAATTGGCAGGAGCACGCGGCGCCCTTCTACGCCTCGGTGGACCTGCGCAACAGCGGCTTCAAGCTCGCGCCGGTGGACACCAACCTCTTTCCCGGCGGGTTCAACAACCTCAACCCGGAATTCCACCCGCTGTGCGTGCAGGCGGCGATGGCGGCGATCGAGAAGGTCTGCCCGGACGCGCGCGGCGCGGTGCTGATTCCGGAGAGCCACACGCGCAACCAGTTCTACCTGCGGAACGTCGCAGTGCTGCAGACGATCCTGCGGCACGCCGGCTTGAACGTCCGCATCGGCAGCCTCCTGCGCGAAGTCACGGGACCGACCGAGCTCGCGCTTGCCGACGGCTCGAAGTTGACGCTCGAGCCGCTCCAGCGCCGCGGCAACCGGCTGATGGTGGACGGCTTCGACCCCTGCGTCGTGCTCCTCAACAACGATCTCTCCGCCGGCACCCCAGAGATCCTGATGAACCTCGAGCAGGTGGTGCTGCCGCCGCTGCACGCGGGCTGGACGGTGCGCCGCAAGTCGAACCACTTCCAGGCCTACCGCAAGGTGGCGGAGGAGTTCGCCGGGGTGCTCGGCATCGACCCGTGGCTCATCAATCCCCTCTTCGAGAAATGCGGCCGGATCAACTTCCAGGAGCGCAAGGGCGAGGAATGCCTGGAGGGCTATGTCGCCGAAATCCTCGATGACATCCGCTCCAAGTACCGGGAGTACGGTATCCAGGACGAGCCGTTCGTCATCGTCAAGGCGGACGCGGGGACCTATGGCATGGGCATCATGACGGTGAAGGACCCGTCCGAGGTGAGGGGGCTCAACAGCCGGCAGCGCGCCAAGATGGCGGTCGTGAAGGAAGGCCTGCAGGTGCACGAAGTCATGGTGCAGGAAGGCGTCTACACCTTTGAGAACGTGGACGAGGCGGTGGCCGAGCCGGTCGTCTACATGATCGACCACTTCGTGGTGGGCGGCTTCTACCGCGTGCACACCGAGCGCGGCAAGGACCAGAACCTGAACGCGCCCGGCATGCAGTTCGCGCCCCTCGCCTTCGCCGCGCCGTGCTCCTCGCCCAACCCCGACGATCCGGGCTGCCCGCCAAACCGCTTCTACGCCTACGGCGTCATCGCCCGGCTCGCGCTCCTCGCCGCCGCGATCGAGCTCGAGCAGACCGAGACCGCGGCGCCCGAAACCGCCGCCGAGCCACGCGCGGCCGCGAGATAAGCAGTTTCGATGAAGTTGGCGCTCGTCGTCGATCCCCTCGACTCGTTCAAGATCTACAAGGACACCACCTTCGCGATCATGCGCGAGGCGGCCGCCCGGGGGCACGCGCTGTACGCCCTGGAGCAGGAGGACCTCGCGTGGCGCGGCGGCACCGTCCAGGGTAATGCAAGGCAAATCCACCTGACCGGGGAGAAACCGCGCTGGTACCGCGCCGAGGAGCCCGCCGCCGTGGCGCTGCGGGACTTTGACGCCGTGCTGATGCGCAAGGATCCGCCGTTCGACATGGAGTACGTCTACAGCACCTATCTCCTCGAACTCGCCGAATCGCAAGGCGCGCGGGTATTCAACCGGCCGCGTGGAATCCGCGACTGGAACGAGAAGATGGCGGTCGCGCGCTTTCCGCAGTTCGCGCCGCCGACCCTGGTCACGCGGCGCGAGTCCCTCATCCGGGAGTTCCTGGCGGAGCACCGCGACGTGATCCTGAAGCCGCTCGACGGCATGGGCGGCGCGTCGGTGTTCCGCGTGCGGCAGGACGATCCCAACGTCAACGTCATCATCGAGACCGTCACCCACTACGGCCGCCGCACCATCATGGGGCAGCGCTACATCCCGGATATCCGGGACGGCGACAAGCGCGTGCTCGTGATCGGAGGCCGCGCCGTGCCCCACTGTCTCGCGCGCATCCCGAAGCCGGGGGAGTCGCGCGGCAATCTCGCAGCCGGCGCCACGGGCGTCGCGCGCGCGCTCACGAAGCGCGACCGCGAGATCGCGGACGCGCTCGGTCCCGTGCTCGCGCAGGAGGGGTTGCTCCTCGCCGGCGTCGACGTGATCGGCGACTGGCTGACTGAGGTCAACGTCACCAGCCCCACCTGCTTCCAGGAAATCACCGAGCAGACCGGTTTCAACGTCGCCGGCATGTTCATAGACGCGCTAGAACACGCGCTTCGCTGATCGGCGGTTCCCGGCCGCCTGCGCGGCTGCATGCTGCAGCGCAAAAGCGTAGACTATTGCAGTTTCGTTACAGGCATTTCACCCGCCTCCATGATCGGAATCCTGATCATCTCGCACGGCACGCTCGGCGAGAGCCTGATCCACTGCGCGAGCCACGTGCTTAACCGGCGTCCCACGCGGCTGCGGCAGTTGAGCATCACCGCCCAGGATGACCCCCTTCAGATGCTGCCGCTGGCGCGCAAGCTCGTGAAGGAGCTGGACGAGGGCGACGGCGTGCTGATCCTCTCGGACATGTACGGCGGCTCGCCCGCCAACATCGCCGCGAAGCTCCTCGTTCCCGGCAAGGTCGAGGGCGTCGCGGGCGTGAACCTGCCGATGCTGATCCGGGTCCTGAACTACCGCGACAAGCCGCTCGCCACCGCCGTCACCAAGGCGGTAAGCGGCGGGTGTGACGGCGTGGTGCGCATTCCCGCCCCGGCGCTCATCGTAAATAATGCTGCAACAAGAAGTTGAGATCATCAACAAGCTCGGTCTGCACGCCCGGGCATCGGCCAAGCTGACGCAGGTTGCCGGCCGCTTCAAGTCGCATGTCTGGTTGAGCCGAAACGGCCGGCGCGTCAACGCCAAGAGCATCATGGGGGTCATGATGCTGGCGGCGGCCAGGGGCTCGACGCTCCTCGTCGAAACTGACGGACCTGACGAAAAGGAGGCCCTGGCCGCGGTGACCCGGCTGATCGCCAACCGCTTTGAGGAGAACGACTAGGGCATCCACTTCCGCACTGCGGGGGTCATCCTTCATCCTTCATCCTTAAAGGCCTCGAATCTGATGAGCCTCACCATCCACGGCATCGGCGTCTCCGGCGGGGTCGCGATCGGGCACGCGCACCTGCTGACGCACGCGGGACTGGAGGTGCCGCGCTACGAGGTCCCGCGGCACCAGGCCGCCGAGGAATCCTCCCGCTTCGAGGCGGCGATCAGGCAGGTGCGTGCGGAATTCGACGAGCTGCGCGAGAGCATTCCCCCCTCGGCCCCGCCGGAGATCGGCGCCTTCATCAACCTGCACCAGATGATCCTCAGCGATTCCACCCTGTCGGTGGGGCCGCGCCGGATCATCGAGACCGAGAACTGCAACGCCGAATGGGCGCTCAAGCTGCAGACCGACGCCCTGCTCGCCCGCTTCGACGAAATGGAGGACGAATACCTGCGCGAGCGCAGGGTCGACGTGATCCAGGTCGCCGAGCGCGTGATGAAGGCGCTCTCCGGTCATCCCGGCTACGTCCCGCCGCCGCTGCAGGCGGATTCCGAGCACAATCTGATCCTGGTCGCGCACGACCTCTCCCCCGCCGACGTGGTGCAGTTCAAGCAGCATCACTTCGCGAGCTTCGTCACCGATCTCGGCGGCACCACGTCGCACACCGCCGTGGTCGCGCGCAGCCTCGCCATTCCCTCCATCGTGGCGCTGCACCGCGCGCGGCAGATGATCCGCGAGAACGAGCTCGTCATCGTGGACGGCACTCAGGGCGTCGTGATCGTGGCCCCCGACGAGCAGGTGCTCGCCGAGTACCAG
>JAHZNX010000248.1 GCA_020028375.1 Betaproteobacteria bacterium
TCGTCGGCGCGCGGCCGCGCGGCCCGGGCATGGAACGCAAGGACCTGCTCGAGGCCAACGGCAAGATCTTCGCCCCCCAGGGAAAAGCGCTCGCCGCAGTCGCGAGCCGGGACGTGAAGGTGCTGGTGGTGGGCAATCCCGCCAATACCAACTGCCTCATCGCGATGAAGAACGCCCCGGGTCTCAGGGCCTCGAACTTCACGTCCATGATGCGCCTCGATCACAACCGCGCTCTGGGTCAGGCTGCGCAGAAAGTAGGCAAACCGGTTGCGGGCGCGCGCAAGATGACGGTGTGGGGCAATCACTCCGCGACCCAGTACCCCGACATCTTCCAGGCCGAGATCGAAGGCCGGAAGATCTGGCCGATGATCAACGACCACGCCTGGCTCGAGAAGAGCTTCATTCCGGCCATACAGAAGCGCGGCGCGGCGATCATCGAGGCCCGCGGCCTGTCCTCCGCGGCGAGCGCGGCCAACGCGGCGATCGATCACGTCCGCGACTGGGTGTTCGGCACCCGCGACAGCGACTGGGTCAGCATGGGCGTCCCCTCGGACGGCAGCTACGGCATCGCCGAGGGCGTCCTCTACGGCTACCCGTGCGTCTGCCGCAGTGGCAAATACGAGATCGTCAAGGGCATCGAGCTCTCCGATTTCAGCCGCGCCGCCATGCAGGCCACGCTGAAAGAGCTGCACGAAGAGCGGGATTCCATCCGGCACCTGCTCGGCTGACGCGCCTCCACGTACCAGCCCGCATTCCATGAGCGAAGCGCAATCCGGGCCGAAGCCCAAGAAATCCGTGGCGCTGTCGGGCGTCGCCGCGGGCAGCACCGCGCTGTGCACCGTCGGGCGCAGCGGCAACGATCTGCACTACCGCGGCTACGACATCCTCGACATCGCCGAGCAATGCGAGTTCGAGGAAATCGCGCACCTGCTCGTGCACGAGACGCTGCCCACCCGCGCCCAGCTCGCGGCCTACAAGGGCAAGCTCCGGTCGCTGCGCGGGCTGCCGGCGCCGGTCAAGGTGGTGCTCGAACAGATTCCGGCGTCCGCCCATCCCATGGACGTGCTGCGCACCGGCTGCTCGGCGCTCGGGACGGTGGTCCCCGAGAAGGACGACCACAACATTGCCGGCGCGCGCGACATCGCCGACCGCCTGATGGCCTGCTTCGGCTCGATGCTGCTCTACTGGCACCACTACAGCCGTGACCGGCGCCGGATCGAGGTCGAGACCGGCGACGATTCGATCGGCGGGCATTTTCTGAACCTGCTGCATGGAAAACCCG
Source organism: Betaproteobacteria bacterium (assembly GCA_020028375.1). Lineage (GTDB taxonomy): Bacteria > Pseudomonadota > Gammaproteobacteria > Burkholderiales > SG8-41 > SG8-41. Next base: position 1,283 of record JAHZNX010000248.1, read on the forward strand.
CCAAGCCGCTGTGGGTGAGGGCCATGCACACCTCGCTCGTGCTCTACGCGGAGCACGAGTTCACCGCCTCGACCTTCGCGGCACGGGTCGTCGCCGGGACCGGCTCCGACATGTACTCGGCGGTGACCGGCGCCATCGGCGCGTTGAAGGGCCCCAAGCACGGCGGCGCCAACGAGGTTGGCTTCGAAGTGATGAGCCGCTACGAATCGCCCGACGCGGCGGAACGCGACATCACGGCGCGCGTGCGCAACCGGGAGGTCGTGATCGGTTTCGGCCACCCGGTCTACACCATCGCCGATCCCCGCAACAAGGTGATCAAGGAGGTCGCGCGGCGGCTGTCGCGGGACGCCGGCGAGATGGAGATGTTCGAGATCGCCGAGCGTATCGAACAGGTGATGATGCGGGAGAAGAAGATGTTCGCCAACCTCGACTGGTTCTCCGCGGTCTCCTACCACCGCATGGGCGTGCCGACCGCGATGTTCACGCCGGTGTTCGTCATCGCCCGTACCAGCGGCTGGGCAGCGCATGTCATCGAGCAGCGCATCGACAACAGGATCATCCGGCCGACGGCGGTCTACACCGGCCCCGAGCCGCGGGCGTTTGTTCCCATCGACAGGCGCACGTAGCGCAAGACACGCCGTCGTCAGAAGGAGAAAACCATGGAGCTCTGGAGATTGTCGTTTGCCCACCACCGGATATTCTGGCAGAGAGTGGCTGCGATCTTCGCGATCAGTTATGTCGCTCTGGTTCCCCCGCCGCTCCAGCTCGGCCGCATGGTGCTCGAGACGGGTGAGATCATTGGATTTTTCCTGCTGGCCACTGCGGTGCTGGGACGGCTGTGGTGCCTGGCCTACATCGCCGGCGCAAAAAACGAGAGCTTGATTACTGAAGGTCCCTATTCCATGGTGCGCAACCCACTCTACCTGTTCAACTTTCTGGGCGCGCTTGGACTGGGTCTCGCAGTCGAGAACCCGCCGCTCGCGCTGCTGCTCGTGTGCGGTTTCGTCCTGTTCTATCCGAGCGTTGTGCGGAATGAGGAGGCGCGGCTGGGACGGACGTTCGGCGCAGCGTATGTCGCGTACTGCGCGGCAACGCCGCGCTGGGTTCCCAAGTGGTCTGCGTACCACGAGCCGGAGAGCTGGGTGATCAGCCCTCGCCGTTTCAGGAAAGGACTGCTCGGCGCCATGTGGTTTCTCTGGGTGTTCATGATCTGGGAGATCGTCGAGGAGTTCGAGCTGATCGAGTCGCTCCATGCGTGGCTCTAGCCCGACCGCGTCGATGAGCGCCCCCATTTCCAACGTCCGTCCCCGACCCGATAAGGTCCTGACCGACATCGCGGACTACGTCACCGGCTACCGCATCGAGAGCGAAGAAGCCTACAACACCGCCCGGCTGTGCCTGATGGACACGCTCGGCTGCGGACTCGAGGCCCTCGAATATCCCGCCTGCACCAAGCTGCTCGGCCCCATCGTGCCCGGAACCGTGGTGCCGAACGGCGCCCGCGTGCCGGGCACCCCGCACGAACTCGACCCGGTCGCTGCCGCCTTCAACATCGGGACGATGATCCGCTGGCTGGATTTCAACGATGTTTGGGTCGCAGCCGAGTGGGGCCATCCTTCCGATAACCTCGGCGGCATACTCGCGACGGCGGACTGGCTCTCGCGCAACCGCCTGGCGCAAGGGAAAGTACCGCTTGCCATGCGCGATGTGCTGACGGGAATGATCAAGGCACACGAAATTCAGGGTGTGATCGCGCTCGAGAACGCGTTCAACCGCGTCGGGCTCGACCACGTGGTGCTGGTGAAAGTCGCCTCCACCGCAGTCGTTACGCACATGATGGGCGGCACTCGCGAGGAACTCGTCAATGCGCTCTCCAACGCCTGGATCGATGGCCAGAGCCTGCGCACCTACCGCCACGCCCCCAACACGGGTTCGCGCAAGTCCTGGGCCGCGGGCGATGCGACGAGCCGGGCGGTGCGGCTTGCACTGATGACGCTCAAGGGCGAAATGGGTTACCCCTCCGCCTTGACCGCCAGGAGGTGGGGATTCTACGACGCGCTGTTCCGCGGCAAACCGTTCCGCATCAGGCGGCAGTACGGCTCGTACGTGATGGAAAACATCGTCTTCAAGATCTCATTTCCTGCCGAGTATCACGCCCAGACCGCTGTCGAGTGCGCGGTCAGTCTCCATCCGCAGGTCAAGGACCGCCTCGACGCTATCAAGCAGATCGTGATCACCACCCACGAGTCCGCCATCCGCATCATCGACAAGAAGGGCCCCCTCAACAATCCCGCGGACCGCGACCACTGCATCCAGTACATGACCGCAATCGGTCTCATCAATGGCAATCTCACGGCGGCCGACTACGAGGACAACGTGGCCGCTGAACCTCGAATCGACCGGTTACGTTCGAAAATGGTGTGCGTGGAGAATAAACAGTGGAGCCGCGACTATCTTGACCCCGCCAGGCGCTCCGCCGCCAACGCCGTACAGGTGTTCTTCAAGGACGGCTCGAAGCTCGACAAAGTGACGGTC
>JAHZNX010000044.1 GCA_020028375.1 Betaproteobacteria bacterium
GGCGCCGATGACGCATCCCGCCCCGATGTCCGCGCCGCGCTCAATGACGGCGCACGGCCCGATCTCGGCATCGCCGGCGATCCGCGCCGAGCCGTCGACGACCGCGCTTGGGTGCACGCCAGGACGCGCCACCGGCGGCGGGTTGAACAGGGCCGATACCCGCGCGAAATAGGCGTACGGGTTCGCGCACACGATCCGGGGCAGCTGCGTCGCGCCCCGAGCCGCCGGGCCCACGATCACCGCACCCGCCCGCGTCGCCTTGAGCTGCGGCAGATAGCGCGCATTGGCGATGAAGGCGAGGCTGTCGGAAGCCGCGCTCTCCAGCGACGCGACGCCCCGTACCTCGAACCCGGGATCGCCGGCGATCTCGCCGCCGAATCGCCGGGCAAGCTCGCCCAAGCTGAAGGAAATGCGTCCGCTGTCGGTCATGGGCGCGGGACGCTGCCGGCCGCAGCAGTCGTACGCCGGCGCAGCGCGCAGTGCATGGTCGCCTATTTGCCTTCGGCGAGCGCCTTGAGCACCCGATCCGTGATGTCGATGCGCGGATCCCGATAGACCGCGTCCTGGACGATGAGATCGAATCGCTCGGCTTCGGCCATCGCCCTGATCACGCGGTTGGCCCGCTCCATCAGCCCCTGTATCTCCTGATTGCGCCGGATCGTGAGATCCTCGCGGAATTCCCGCTGCATGCGCTGGAATTCCACGTTCGCGCGCGCCAGCTCCTGCTCCTTCGCCCGGCGATCGCTTTCGGACATGGTCATCGCCTCCCTCTCGAGCTGGCCCGTGAGTTCCTTGGTCTGGGCCTCGCGACGCTGGAGCTCCTGCTGACGCGGCGCGAATTCCTTCTCCAGCTGCTTGCTCGCGCGCTCCGCCGGCGCTGATTCGCGGCTGATGCGCTCCACGTCGACAAAGCCGATTTTCAGCTCCGCTGCTCCGGCAGCACCCGCGAGGGCAAATGCAAGCAGCAAGCCCGCCGTCCTCGAAAATATGTACTTCAATTCGCTCTCCTTGCAGTAATGTCGCCGCCGCCAGCTCCGGGCCGTCGCCATCAGAATATCCCGCCGAAGGTGAACTGGAACTTCTGCAGCCTGTCGCCGGGATCGCTTTGGATCGCCTCTCCGAAGCTGATCTTGAGCGGGCCGAGCGGTGATACCCACAGCAACGCCAGGCCGGTGGAAACGCGCAGCTCGCTGGTGCTGATCGGCGGTCCGACCAAACCTGAATCGACGAACGCGCTCAATCTCACCGCCCGGTCATTCTCCAGGCCCGGAAACGGAAACAGCAGCTCGATGTTAGCCTGCACCTTGCGCGGACCGCCCGTGGGGTCGCCATTGCTGTCCTTGGGGCCTATTGTAAAAGATTCGAAGCCGCGCACGGAATTGACGCCGCCGACGTAGAAATTCTTGAAGAATGGCAACGGCTTATTATTATAGCCGTCTCCGTATCCCGCCTCGCCGTTCACCATCAGGCTGGTGAAACGCGTCAGGGGGAAATAGCGCTGGTACTGATAATTGAGCTTGTAATATTCCAGGTCCCCGGCCGGCGTTCCGAGCTCGACGCCAGCCTTCTGGAGCGTGCCCTTGGTGGGATAGAGAAGGCTGTCGCGCCCGTCGCGTGCCCAGCCGCCCGTCAGGAACAGGTTGGTATTCCGCGATCCGAAGACCGCCACGTAATCCAGATAGCGCTGCGGGCTGTCGGAAAAAGTCGTGATGGTCGTGTCGTCGTAGCCGATACCGTATTGGATGACGTCGAGCTCGGTAACCGGGACGCCAAACCGCAGCTGCCCGCCCGCGGTCTTAGTCTTGTATGCGCCGAGGTCTCTCGCGTCGGGATCGAGTTCCCGGTAATAGATATCGAAGCCCTGGCTCACGCCGTCCGTCGTGAAATAGGGGTTGGTGTAGGACAGCGAGTAGACCGTGTTGATCTGGCTCGTATTGACCCTGAGCGCAACGTGCCGGCCGGTGCCGAAGATGTTCTGCTGCGCGATCGAGGCTGACAGGGTCACGCCCTCGTCGCTGCCGAAGCCTGCGCCGAGCAACACCAGCCCGGTTGGCTTCTCGACGACCGAGAAGTTGACATCGATCTGATCGGTTGACCCCGGCACCGCGGGCGTCTCGACCCCGACCTCGGTGAAATAGCCAAGCCGTTCGACGCGCAGCTTGGAGGCGGTGACCTTCTCCTGCGAATACCAGGCGCCTTCCAGCTGGCGCGACTCGCGCCGAATGACTTCGTCGCGCGTTCGGGAGTTGCCGGTGACGTTGATGCGGCGCACGTAGACGCGCCGTCCCGGATCGACGAGGAACGTGAACGCGACCTCGCGTTTTTCCTTGTCAAGGCTCGGCACGGCGTTGACGTTGGCAAAGGCATAGCCGTCGTTGCCCAGGCGGTCGGCGATCAACTTGGTTGATTCGGTCACGCGCGCGCGGGAGAACGTCTCGCCCGGCTTGATCTGTATCAGCTTGCGTACCTCCTCCTCCGGGATCAACAGCTCGCCCGCGACCCGCACATCCGACACGGTGTAGCGGCCGCCCTCGATGATGCTGATCGTGATGTAGATGTCCTGCTTGTCGGGCGTGATCGAGACCTGGGTGGAGTCGATCCGGAACTCGATATAGCCGCGGTCGAGGTAGTAGGAACGCAGCCTCTCCAGGTCGGCGGACAGTTTTTCCCTCGAATACTGGTCGTGCTTGCTGAACCAGGTCAACATCCCCGGGGTCCGCAGCACGAACTGTCCCACCAGCTCTTTTTCGCTGAACGCCTGCGCACCGATGATGCTGATCTGCCGAATCTTGGCGACCTGGCCTTCCTCGACGTTGAAATTGAGCGCGACCCGGTTGCGCTCCATGGGCGTCACTGTGGTGCTGATGCTGGCCCCGTAGAAGCCGCGGCTCAGGTACTGGCGCTTCAAGTCCTGCTCCGCGCGCTCGAGCAGGCCGCGGTCGAGAATGCGGCCTTCGCCGATGCCGATCTGGCGCAACACGTTCGTGATCTGTTCCTTGTCGAACTCGCGCATTCCCGAGAACTCGAGCTGGGCAATCGACGGGCGCTCTTGCACCACCACCACGAGCACCTCGCCCTCGCGCTCCAGGCTGACGTCGCGGAAGAATCCGGTCGCGAACAGCGCGCGTATGGCCTGGGCCGCCTTCTCGTCGGTCAGGGTGTCCCCGACCTTGACGGGAAGGTAGCTGAAGACCGTGCCGGCTTCGGTGCGCTGGATGCCCTCCACCCGGATGTCGCGGATGACGAAAGGCTCGAGGGCGGCAGCCGCTGCCGCGTGGAACGCGAGAAGCAGCATTGCCGCGCGCAATTGCCGCATGACCTCAGCCACCGATCAGGCGGTGAATGTCGTTGTATAGCGCAAAAGCCATCAGCACGACCAGCAGCGCCAGGCCGACGTGCTGACCGATTTCGATGGCGCGGTCCGAGAGAGGACGACCCTGGAGAATTTCGATCGCGTAATACATGAGGTGCCCGCCGTCGAGTAACGGGATGGGAAGGAGATTCAGCACGCCGAGGCTGATGCTGATGAGCGCGAGGAACAGCAGGTAGGACGCGACCCCGCCCTGCGCCGATTGCCCGGCGTAGTCAGCGATGGTGATCGGGCCGGAGAGGTTTTTGAGCGAGACTTCGCCGACGATCATCTTGCCGAGCATGGTCAAACTGAACACGGACGTGTCCCAGGTCTGGTTGAACGCCTGGATCAGGCTGTCGACGGGACCGTAGCGCACCTGCACGAGATATTTCGAGAACGCTTCCCGGTTATTCCCCAGCTCCGCATTGATGCGCCCGATCTTGCGGCCGTCCTTTTCGATATGCGTATCGGGGGTCACGGAAACCGCAGTCAGCACCCGTTCACCGCGCCGGATGTCGAACAGCAGGGTCTTCCCGGGATGTCGCTGAATGGTGGCGATGGCCTGTTCGACATTTTCGATCCGCGTATTGTCTATGGCCAGGATCTGATCGTCCTGCTTCAGTCCGGCGCGCAGCGCGGCTCCGTCCGGATTGACGCGCCGTACTTCCGGTGGCGCTGTTACTTGAAAACGCGCCAGTCCCAACGACTTCATGAAATCGGAGTCCAGATCTGCCGGCGTCAATCTCGACATGTCGAGCCTGCGCGAGGCGGCAGCGCCCCGCTTGTCGCGGACCTGGATCATGACAATCGACTTCCGGACAGCGTGCTGCAACAGGATCCAACGCACGTCCTGCCAGCTGATGACACGGTCGTCGCCGATGCTGACCAGTACGTCACCCGCAGCGAAGCCGGCGGTTTGCGCGGGTGTACCCGGCGGCGGTTCGCTGATCTCGGGCCTAATGCCCGGCACGCCGTATACGAACAGCACCCAATAGAGCACGATCGCCAGCAGGAAATTGGCCACCGGTCCGGCCACCACGATCGCGACCCGGCGCCAGACCGACTGGCGGTTGAACGCGCGGGGCAGCTCCTCGCGCGCCACCGGCCCCTCGCGCTCGTCCAGCATCTTGACGTATCCGCCGAGCGGGAAGGCGGCAACGACCCATTCCGTCGCGTCGCGTCCGAGGCGCTTCATCCACAACGGCCTGCCGAATCCGATCGAGAAGCGCAGGACCCGGACCCCGCAGGCGCGCGCCACGACGAAATGGCCGTACTCGTGGACCACGATCAGGCAACCGAGCGCCACCACGAAGGCGGCGATGGTGATGAGCAGCGTCATGCCTTAGTGAACCTTCGGTAAATGGATAACAAACCATTTACCGCTGCCCATTTCCCCTCTCCACTCGGGAGAGGGTGCGCCGAAACGTGGAGCAGGGGCCCCGGTTTCCGGGGATGCGACCGTGGAGGCGCACGTAAGCACGCGAGCCAGCGCGGCGCCGCATCCCGCTCCGGGGTCGCATCCAAGCACAATACGCTCGGAACCTGCTCCGCCCTCCGCGGGCGCAGGGGTGAGGGGTCGAGCGTCGTCAAGGATTATCACGACGATCGTTAGCGGCCGTGGGTGGCGAGCGACCGGCGTCCCGCCGCGCGCAGCCAGCCCTCGGCCCGCTCGCGCGCGTCGCGGTCGGCCGCGAGCACGTCCTCAAGCCCGCCCACGGGGCGCCACGCCGCGTCCGAAAGCACCGCCTCGATCACGGCCGGGATCTGCAGGAACCCGGTCGCGCCGGCGAGAAAGCTCGCCACCGCGACCTCGTTCGCCGCGTTGAGCGCCGCCGGCGCCGTGCCGCCCGCCGCGAGCGCCTCGTATGCCAGCCGCAGGCAGGGAAACCGCTCGCGATCGGGCCGCTCGAAGTGCAGCGCGCCGATGCGCGCCAGGTCGAGGAACGCCACGCCGGCGTCGATGCGCTCGGGGAAGCCCAGCGCGTAGGCGATCGGGGTGCGCATGTCCGGGTTGCCGAGCTGCGCGATGACCGATCCGTCGACGTACTCCACCAGCGAATGGACCACGCTCTCGGGATGGATCACGACCTCGATCTGGTCCGCGCGCGCGTCGAACAGCCAGTGCGCCTCGATCACCTCCAGCCCCTTGTTCATCATGGTCGCCGAGTCGACCGAGATCTTGCGTCCCATCACCCAGTTGGGATGCGCACACGCCTGCGCGGGCGTCGCGACCTCGAGCTCGGTGAGCGATGCCGTCCGGAACGGCCCCCCGGAAGCTGTGAGCAGAATGCGGCGCACGCCCGCGGTATCGGGGGCGCCGCGCGCGCGAGGCAGCGCCTGGAATACGGCGTTGTGCTCGCTGTCGATCGGCAGGAGCCGGGCGCCGCTCGCCCGCACCGCGTCCATCAGCACCGCGCCCGCCGACACCAGCGATTCCTTGTTCGCCAACAGGATGTTCTTGCCGGCGCGAGCCGCGGCAAGTGTCGGGCGCAGCCCGGCCACGCCTACGATCGCGGCCATGACGGTATCGACTTCGGGCAGGCTCGCCACCCGCTCCAGCGCTCCCGCTCCGCTCCAGACCTCGCAGGGAAGTCCCGCCTGCAACAGGCGCCGCTGCAGCTCGCCCGCCGCTCCCGGCTCCAGCAACGCGGCGACGCGCGGCCGGAAAGCGAGGCACTGCTCGTAGAGCACCCCGACCTGGTGGCGCGCGGCGAGCGCCACCACCTCGAACCGCTCGCGGTGGCGCCCCACCACATCGAGCGTGCTGGCGCCGACGCTGCCGGTCGAACCCAGAATCGCGAGGCGTTTCCTGTCGGCCATGACGGCTGCGCGGTCTAGCGGAGGAAGGGCAGGAGCAGCGCCGCGAACGGGATGCTCGAATTCACGCTGTCAATCCGGTCGAGAACGCCGCCGTGCCCCGGCAGCAGCGCCCCGCTGTCCTTCACGCCCGCCTGGCGCTTGATCCACGATTCGTACAGGTCCCCCACGATGCTCATCAGCGCGACGCCCGCGAAGAGCAGCGCGCCGCTCCACCCGTGCCACCCGCGCCACTCAGTCGTGAATATCGACAGTGCCACATAATACACTGCCACTGCGGCACAGGCGCCCGCCACGCCTTCCCAGCTCTTGGCGGGACTGATCGCGGGCGCGAGTTGATGCCGTCCCCACGCGCGTCCCGCGACAAAAGCCGCGGTATCGGCGATCCAGACGACGCCGAGCAGCGCGAGCAACCGCTCGGGTTCCGCCTGCAGGCGCGCGAGCGCAAGCCACGCCGGCACCAGCACTATCCACCCGGCGGCGGCGAGCGCGAGCGGCGAGCGCACCTGCCAGCGCCGCATCATCCACGGAAGCGCTATCAGCAGCCAGAACGCGACGCTCGCCCCGTAAACTGCAACCTCCATCGCCGGCTGCCGGTTCGAGCCTCCACCCTCCTCTCCGGCAATTTGTCCGATCGTCCACGCCGAAACGAGCACGGCGCCCACGAACAGGCTGCGCCGCGTCCCTCTGATGCCCGCCAGCGCCCCCCATTCCCAGCTGGCGAGTGCGAGCACCGCCAGCAACAGCGCAGCCCACCACCGGTTCGGCAGGAACAGGGCCGCCGCGATGAAAGCGGCAAGAAGGGTGAGCGCCGTGGCCAGCCGCGCCTTGAGCATACGTTCCTGAAGCCCCGACGGCCTCGGCCGCCGTTACTCGCCGGGGCGGAAAGAGCCGACGCGGAAGTCGGCCAGCCCGGTGCCGGCCGGCAACTGCTCGCTGGTGCGCCCGAAGCGGCGCTCGCGCTGCTGATAGGAAATGATGGCGCGATCGAGCGCCGCGGCATCGAAGTCCGGCCACAGCGTATCGGTGAAATAGAGCTCGGTGTATGCGAGCTGCCACAGCACGAAATTGCTGATGCGCTGCTCGCCCCCGGTGCGGATGAAGAGATCGGGTTCGGGCGCATAGTTCAACGCCAGGTACGGCGTCAGATCGCCCTCGGTGAAGCCCGCCGCCAGGCGGGGATGCTCCCGCAGCATCCGGTTCGCCGCCTGCAGCACGTCCCAGCGCCCGCCGTAGTTCGCCGCGATGGTCAGCGTCAGCCGCTGGTTCGCCGCCGTGAGCGCTTCCGCCTCCCGCGCCAGCCGCACGAGCCGCGGCTCGAACCGGCTCAAGTCGCCGATCAATTTGAAGCGGATTCCGTTCTCGTGCAGCTTTCCCACTTCCTGCTCGAGCGCCACGACGAACAGCTGCATCAGAAAAGTGACCTCTTCCGCGGGACGGCGCCAGTTCTCGCTCGAGAATGCGAACAGGGTGAGGTAGTCCACGCCCCGCTCCCCGCACGCGCGCACGACTTCGCGCACCGCCTTCACGCCCTGCCGGTGGCCCGCCACCCGCGGCAGGCGGCGCTGCCTCGCCCACCTCCCGTTGCCGTCCATGATGACGGCGACGTGGCGCGGAATGCGCCGCTCCGGGGGGATTTCGACCGTGGAGCTGGTGAACGTCGCCATCACACCGCCATCAGGTCGGCTTCTTTTTGCTGCATGAACTTGTCGATGTCGGCGATCGAGCGGTCGGTGAGCTTCTGGACATCGTCCTGCGCCCGGCGCTCCTCGTCCTCCGAGGCTTTCTTCTGCTTGAGCAGCTCCTTCAGGTGGTGGATGGCATCGCGGCGCACGTTGCGCACCGCCACGCGGGCGTTCTCGCATTCATGGCGCACCACCTTGATAAGATCCTTGCGGCGCTCCTCGGTCAGGGCCGGCATCGGCACCCGCACCGTCTCGCCCATCGACGCCGGGTTCAACCCGAGGTCGGAATCGCGTATCGCCTTCTCGATCGCGGGCGCCATTTTCTTATCCCACGGGCTGACCGAGATCGTCCTTGCGTCGAGCAGCGTGACGTTGCCGACCTGCGGTATCGGGGTCGGCGTGCCGTAATAGTCCACCATGATGTGATCGAGCAGCCCGGTGTGAGCGCGGCCGGTGCGGATCTTCGCCAGGTCCGTCTTCAGCGCATCCACCGATCTGCGCATCTTCTGCTCCGCGGTCTTCTTGATGTCGGCAATCATGCTGCGCCTCCCGTCATCACCGTGGTGGGCCTCAATTATGCAGGAAAGTGCCTTCGTCCTCGCCCAGCACGATGCGCTTCAACGCCGCGGGCTTGAATATGCTGAAGACGTTGATCGTCAGGTTCTGGCCGCGGCACAGCGTGAGCGCGGTGGCATCCATTACCTTGAGATTCTTGATGATGGCCTCGTCGAAGGTGAGGCGCTGGTAGCGCATCGCGTCGCGGTGGGTCTTGGGATCGTCGCTATACACCCCGTCCACCTTGGTGGCCTTCAACACGAGGTCGACGTTCATCTCCATGCCGCGCAGCGCGGCCGCGGTGTCGGTGGTGAAGAACGGGTTGCCCGTGCCCGCGGCGAAAATCACCACCTTTCCCTCCTCCAGGTAGCGCATCGCCTTGCCCCGTATGTAGGGCTCGACAACCTGCTCGATGTTGAGCGCGGACTGGACCCGGCTCACCAGGCTGACTCGGCGCATCGCGTCCTGCAGCGCCAGCGCGTTCATCACCGTCGCGAGCATCCCCATGTAGTCCGCGGTCGCGCGGTCCATGTGGGACGCCGCCGGCGCGATGCCGCGAAATATGTTGCCGCCGCCGATGACAACTGCCACCTCCACGCCGAGATTCACGACCTCGGCCACCTCGCCCACGATGCGGTCGACGGTCTCGCGGTTGATGCCGTAGCTGTCCTGCCCCATCAACGCCTCGCCGGAGAGCTTGAGAAGGATGCGCTTGTAGGCGGGCGTCTGCGGCATGGAGTCCCCGGTGCGGGCGAGAGCAGGCAGGTCGGCTGGCCGGGGCGGGACGTTCACGCCGTCTGGCCGACTTGCGCCATCACTTCCGATACGAAATTGTCCTTGCGTTTTTCCAGGCCCTCGCCGACGACGTAGAGGGTGAAACCGGCGACTGCGGCCCCCTTGGACTTCAGCAGCTGCTCGATGCTCTGCTTGTCGTTCTTCACGAACGGCTGTCCGAGCAGCGTCACTTCCTTGAGGAATTTCTGCACGGCGCCTTCCACCATCTTTTCGACGATGTTGGCGGGCTTGCCCGACTCCGCTGCCTTGGCGGCGGCGATGGCGCGTTCCTTCTGCACCAGCTCGGCCGGGACCGCGGCCGCCGAAAGCGCCACGGGCTTGGCTGCGGCGATGTGCATGGCGATATCCTTGGCGAGCGCGTCGTCACCGCCCACGACGTCCGCCATCACGCCGATCTTCGCCCCGCCATGGATGTAGACCGCGAGCCGGCCCTGTGCCGTCATGCGGGCGAAGCGGCGGATCGCCATGTTCTCGCCGATTTTCCCGCTGAGCGCCTTGCGCGCCTCCTCCACCGTCGACCCGCGCAAGGGCAGCTGGGCGAGCGCCTCCACGGTAGCGGGGTTGCGGGACGCGACCAGTTCCGCAATCACTGCCGCGAGCGCGAGGAACTCGCCGTTCTTGGCCACGAAATCGGTTTCGCAATTCACTTCGACCAGCGCGCCGCTCCGGCTATCCGGCGCGACATGGGCCGCCACCACGCCCTCCGCAGCGATCCGGGATGCGGCCCTGCTCGCCTTGTTGCCGAGCCTCACGCGCAGGATCTCCTCGGCCCGCTCGGGGTCGCCGCCGGCTTCCGACAGGGCCTTCTTGCACTCCATCATCGGCGCATCGGTCTTGTCGCGCAGCGCCTTGACCATGCCTGCCGTGATTTTCGCCATTTCCCGTCCCCGGTGGTTAAAAAAAGGGGGCTCGCGCCCCCGCCGTGATATCCGGACTGCGCGTCACGCTTCCTCGCTTTCCTCAACCTCGACGAACTCCTCGCCACCGCGGACGATTTCCTTGAGGCTGTCCTGGCGGCCTTCGAGCACCGCGTCGGCGACGCCGCGCACGTAGAGGCGGATTGCCCGGCTCGAGTCGTCATTGCCGGGAATGACATAGGCGACGCCCTCGGGCGAATGGTTGGTGTCGACGACACCGATGACCGGGATGCCGAGCTTGTTCGCTTCCGCGACCGCCCCCTTCTGATAACCGACGTCGATCACGAACAGCGCGTCCGGCAGTCCGTTCATGTCCTTGATGCCGCCGAGGCTGCGGTCGAGCTTGGCGATCTCGCGCTGGTAATGCAGCGCTTCCTTTTTCGGCAGCTTGTCGAGCGTCCCGTCCCGCGCCATCGCCTCGATGTCCTTCAACCGCTTGATCGACTGCTTGACGGTCTTGTAGTTGGTCAGCATGCCGCCCAGCCAGCGATAATCGACGAAGGGCGTGCCGCAGCGCACGGCTTCCTCCTTGATGATTTCGCGCGCCTGGCGCTTGGTGCCGACGAACAGGACGGTGCCCTTGTTGGCGCCGAGGCGGCGCACGAATTTCAGCGCCTCCAGGTACTTTTCCATCGTCTTCTCGAGGTTGACGATGTGAATCTTGTTGCGATGGCCGAAGATGTAGGGCGCCATCCGCGGGTTCCAGTAGCGGGTCTGGTGCCCGAAATGGACCCCGGCTTCGAGCATTTCACGCATCGTGACTGACATGCTTCCTTCTTCTCCTGTAAGGGTTGAGCCTCCACCCGCCGCGGGGCCCTCACGCGGAGGGCCACCCTCACCGTTCGATGGCGGATGTGCGAATTGAGCTTTTCCGTTCCCGGATGAACTCGCGACGAAAAAGCTAACTGTTTATTTTAACACAGCAAAAGACACCGCCTCAAGGTTAGCCGCGCGAGTGCGTGAGCGACCGATCTGGACTACAATCCGCTGTCCTTGAAAATCCACCGACCCCCCGCCGCCGCCGCGCGCCGCGCGTGGCAAAGCTCCATGCCTGTCAGCATCAAG
>JAHZNX010000249.1 GCA_020028375.1 Betaproteobacteria bacterium
ATGCCGCCCGCTTGTATTAAACTCGCAGTCTAGTCTATCGGCGGTGCAACCAAAAACGGAGGAGGACCACCCCATGACGCGTAAATGGCTGTTGATCGTGCTCGCGGCTGCGGCGGCGTGCGTCGGCACCGCGACCGCGCAAGATTTCCCGGTGCGGCCGATCCGGGCCGTGGTGCCGTATGCCGCAGGCGGGCTGCCAGACACCATGATGCGTATCGCAGGCCAGCGGATGACCGAAATGCTCGGGCAGCAGGTGGTCGTGGATAACCGTCCCGGTGCGGGCGGCATCTCCGGCTGCGAGCTCGTGGCCCATGCGGCACCCGACGGCTATACGCTGCTGATCGCGGACGTCGCGCAAACCGCCATCAATCCGGCGCTCTTCGCCAAGCTGCCCTACGACACGCTGCGGGATTTCGCCCCGGTGAGCCTGATGGGCACCTCCGGGCAGTTTCTGGTGGCGCACGCCTCGGTTCCGGCAAACACGCTTCCCGAGCTGATCAAACTGGTGAAGAGCAAACCGGGCCAGATCCGCTATGGGTCGGGGGGGATCGGCAGCGTCCATCACCTGAGCATGGAGGCGCTCAAGGCGCCGCTCGGCCTCGACATCGTGCACGTCCCGTACAAGGGCACCGGCCAGGCCGTGCCCGCGCTGCTTGCCGGTGAAGTGTCGCTGCTTTTCGCGGCGTTGCCTTCCATCGCCCCGCACGTCAAGGCCGGACGCCTGAAGCTGCTCGGCGTAAACACCATCAAACGCAACGCGCAGGCGCCCGACGTTCCGACCATCGGGGAGATCACGGGCATCAAGGACTACGATTACCCGCCCGCGATCGGCGTGATGGCTCCGGCAAAGACACCGAAGGCCGTGATCGACCGGCTCGCGGCGGCGATTGCCAAGTCCGTGCAGCATCCCGATACCGTGAGCCGCTACACCACGCTCGGCATCGACCCGGTGGGCAACACCCCGGCGCAATACCTGGCGCAGACCCGCGCTGACATCGCGAAGTACGCGAAAGCAGTCAAGGCGTCCGGCATCAAAGTCGAGTGACCATCGCTTTATTCAGCGTCCGTAACAAGGAGGGGGAATCCGCAATGAAGGCAGGACTGGTCGCGCTCGGCGTGCTGAGCGCGGTGCTCGCGGGCCCGGTGCTCGCGCAGGCGTGGCCCGCGAAAACGGTGCGTATCGTGGCCCCATTTGCACCGGGCGGCACCGCCGACACGCTTGGGCGCATCGTCGCGACCAACCTCACCGAAAGCCTGGGGCAGACGTTCGTCGTCGAAAACCGCCCCGGCGCCGCCGGCATGCTCGGCTCGGAACTGGTCTCGAAGAGCGCGCCGGACGGCTACCTGCTCGTCGTCTCCGGCGTCGCCTCGCACGTCATCGCGCCGGCGCTGGTGGCAAAGCCGGCTTTCGATCCGGTCAGGGACTTCACCCACATTGCGCTCTTCGGCGGCCCGCCGGCGGTGTTCGCGGTCCATCCGTCGCTGCCGGTGAAGGACCTGAAGGGGTTCGTCGCGCTCGCCCGGTCGCGGCCCCGCGAGCTCACCTACGGCTCGCCCGGAATCGGCACCCAGGGCCACCTGATGGCGGAGGTCTTCAGCCAGAACGCGAAGATCGATATCGTGCACGTGCCCTACAAGGGCGCGGCCATCGCGATGGTGGACATCGTCGCCGGACACATCCATGCGATCTCGACCACGCTCACCACCGCGAGCACGCAGATTCGCGCAGGCCGGAGCCGCGCGCTTGCGTTGAGCTCGGAGAAGCGGCTCCCCGACTACTCCGACATCCCGACTTTCCGGGAGCTCGGCTACCGCAACGTGGTGGGAACGGTCTGGTTCTCGCTCTCCGGTCCGCCGGGAATGCCTGCCGACATTGTCGCCCGCCTCAATTCCGAGGTGCGGCGCATCCTCCACCTCCCCGACGTGCGAGCGCGCCTTCGCGGCGACGGAATCGAGCCGAATCAATTCGATGCGAAGGCGTTCAACGATTTCCTGGCCGCCGAGGTCAAGCGCTGGGGGCCGGTCGTGCGCGCGTCTGGCGCACGCGCCGACTGATTCCCCCTACCCCACTTTGCCAAAGATAGGTGGCGAAGCCGGGGGGATCTCCTTATCGGGCGCCGGGGACGTTGCGGGTCTTGAGGAACTGCTCGAGCGTCTCGCCCCGGAACGCCGCCACCATCTCGGGGTTGGAGACGCCTCTCACGCGCGCGAGTTTCTCGAGACAGAAAAAGCTCGCGCCGTAACGGATCAGCGCTGTCCAGTCGAGGCTGCGCACCATGCGGCATTCCTCGGCATCAAGAGCGGCCTTCTCGAACGCGGCCTCCGGGTCCTGCTTGAAGAGCTCCCGCAGCTCTGGTCGGATCAGACCGTGCAGGAACCGGTTGAGCCGCAGCCCCCGCGCGCTGCGCTGCAGGTCGAAAACATAGGTTCCGGCGAGCGACTCGATGCCCTTGAGCTGAGGATTCATGCGCGCCTAGTCTATGGTCACGCGGGCAGCCCTCACCACTTCGCCGTACTTGGCGTGCTCGGCGCGGACAAACGCGGCGAAGTCCTGCGGCGTCGTGACGTAGGGGTCGAGCGCGATGCCCTGTACGCGCTCGCGCGTTGCGGGGTCCGCCAGCAACCTCCCGGTCTCCATCCGCACCTTCCCGAGTACGGGAGCGGACAGGCCGACCGGCGCGAACAAGCCGAGCCAGGGAACGAGCTCGACGCCGGGATAGAACTCGGAGAGCGCCGGCAGGTCCGGGTACGCCGGATTGCGCTTGCCGGCGAGGGCGAGGGCGCGCAGCTTGCCCGAGCGGACATGCGGAGCGGCGGAACTGCCGCCGAACATGACGGTGACCTCGCCGGCGAACAAAGCGACCAGGGCCGGGCCGCCGCCCTTGTAGGGCACGTGCAGCAAGTTGATTCCGGCATGGGTTTTCAGCATTTCCATGGCGAGATGGTGCTGGCTGCCGTTGCCGATCGAGGCGTAGACGAGCGGCGGGCTGGCGCGGCGCGCGTATTCCACGAATTCCGGCACACTTTTCACCGGCAGCGACGGATGGACCGCGAGCAGCATCTGCGTGGAAACGAGGCTCGCGACCGGCGTCAGGTCCCTCAAGGTATCGAACGGCAGATTCCGGTAGAGGTGCGGGCTGATGACGATCTGGCTGTCCTGGCCGAGCAACAGCGTGTGGCCGTCGGGCGCGGACCGGACGGTGGCATCGGTCGCGAGGTTGCCGTTCGAGCCCGGCCGGTTGTCGACCACGATGGTTTGCCCGAGCAATTCGCCGAGCTTCGGTGCGATGACGCGGGCGAGGTTGTCGGTCGCCCCGCCCGGCGGGTTCGGCACAATCATCCGGATTGGCCGCACGGGGTATTGCTGCGCGAATGCGGTGCCGCAGATCAGCGCCAATGCCGCAACGACGGCGCGAATCGTAATTCGTGAATCGCGATTCGGCTCCCACCACCCCGCGCCCTGCGGGCGCACCCCACCCGTCCCAACTCGCTGCATCGAGTTGGTCGCTCGCCGGCTCGGAGACATGCTCCTCGAAACCCCAGCTCGCCCTCGGGCAGGAGGGGAGTTTGCGGGGACATCCTTCATCCTTCTGCCTTCTGCCCTACTCTCATGCCGGCTCCTCGAACAGCGCCACCGCCATGGTTGCCGTCATCGGCAGGTAGTAGTTCTGGTGGATCTTCCGGGCGCGATCGGAGAGCGCGCCGCGCATCGCGAGCCACATCACTTCCTCGGCCCCTTCGGTGCCTCCCAGCCGAATGTAGTCCGCGTGCGTCATCTTCGTGAGCGTGCCGGGGTCGCGATCG
>JAHZNX010000045.1 GCA_020028375.1 Betaproteobacteria bacterium
CGCTCGTCGGCATGGCCCTCGATGCGCATTTTCGTGCCGGGATTCTGCTGCAGGTAGCGGGCGTGCGCCGTGACCAGCGGCCGGAACTCATCCTTGACCAGGTTGGAGTCGAAATCGAAGAAAACGCTGCGCTTGGACAGGATATTGCTGGGGTCCCTGAGCGCCGCGGCTCCCAGCGGCTTGTCCACGAGCGGCCTGGTATCGGGCTTGGCGGGCACGGGCCCGGGCGGCCCGACCGGTTTTCCGCGATCCTCGACCGCGGCGCCGGGTTGTTCACTCGGAGCGGTGGCGCAGCCTGCAAGCGCCAGCAGGAAAACAATCACCGTTGCTGTCAGGAGTCTGTTCATGGCGTGGTACCTCGCATGAGTTGTCACTTCGGATAGGGGCCCCATGCCGGCTCGCGGACGTCGCCGGCTTCTTCGGTCAACCGCTGCTTCACGCGGCCGTCGCTCGAGACCGCGGACAACACGCCGCGCCCCTTCACCTCGGTCGCGTAGAGAATCATCCGTCCGTTCGGCGCGAAGCTCGGCGACTCGTCGATGACGCCGTCGGTCAGCACCTGCACCTGCCGCGTCGTCAGGTCCTGCACGGCGACGTTGAAGCGCCCGCCGTTCCTCTGTATGAACGTGAAGCTCTTGCCGTCGGGGCTGAAGCGCGGCGTCACGTTGTAGCTGCCCTCGAATGTGAGCCGGCGCGCTTCGCCGCCCGTGACCGGCATGCCGTAGATCTGGGGACTGCCCCCGCGGTCGGAGGTGAACAGCATCTGTGCCCCGTCGGGCGAGAAGTTCGGCTCGGTATCGATGGCGGCGCTGAAGGTCATCCGCCGCGGCTCGCCCTTGCCTTCGCTGTTGATGAAATAGATCTGCGAGCCGCCTTCCTTGGAGAGCACGACGGCGAGAGTCTTGCCGTCCGGCAACCAGGCGGGAGCGCTGTTGCTGCCCCAGTAGTTCGCCACGGCCTGGTACTGGCCCGTCGTCAGGGATTGCACGTAGACGACCGGCTTCTTGCGCTCCAGGGACACGTAGGCGAGGCGGTTGCCGTCGGGCGACCACGACGGCGAGAGGATCGGCTCGTCCGACCAGCGCACCGTCTGCGCGCCGTAGCCGTCGGCATCCGCGACCTGCAGCTCGTAGCGCTTGCCTTTCTTGACGATGTAGGCGACGCGGGTGCTGAACACGCCCTTGGCGCCGGTCAGCGCTTCGTAGATGACGTCGGCGATCCGGTGCGCGGTGAGCCGCAGCTGCGCCGTGTTCGCCGTGTAGGCAAAGCCCGCGAGCTGCGACTGCTTCGCGACGTCCATCAGCCGGAATCGCACGTCGTAGCGGCCGTCCGACAGCGGCGTGATCGACCCGATCACGACCGCGTCCGCGCCGCGCGCGCGCCAGACCGGGTAATTCAAGTCCTGCGGCTCGTGCGGCAGGGGGTTCAACCCGCCGGAATCGACCATCCTGAACAGCCCGCTCCGCGTGAGGTCGGAGGCGATGACGGGCGTCACCGGCTGCGCGAGCCCCCCTTCGGCGCGGAACGGCACGACGGCGACGGGGAACTGGGTCGCGCCGGTGCCGATGATCTCGATGGTGAGGGCGGCGCGCGCGGAGGAAAGCGGCGCGAGCGGGACCAGCATGGCGACAGCGCAGAACAGGCGTTGCAGCCAGATCGTCTTCATCGGGCGAATTATAGCGGTTGGCATTACCGTGCGCCCCTGCGGCGTGTCGCCGCACAGCGACACGCGCCGGCGCGCCGGGTCTATTCTTTGGGCCGGAATTTCAGGTTGAGTTCCCGAAACTCCCTCATGAGCCCCGACTCCGGGGGCGGGAGCGGCAGGGGCTGCGCCCGTCGGATGGCGCGCTCCACCGCGCTGTCCCACGGCGCCTGCCCGCTCGCCTTGCGATTCCTCACGTCGAGCACCTCGCCGCCCGGCAGCACGACGACGTCGAACTCCACCTCGGGGTTGCCCTGCAGGCCGGGTGGCTCGATGATGAAGCGCCTGATCCGGTCGGCGATGCGGCGCTTGTACTCGTCCACCAGCCGCGCCTGCGCCGCGGCCTGGCTCTGGGCGATCTTTTTCAGCGCCTCGTCCTGCTCGCGCGCGAGCTGCTCCGCGGCCTCCTTCGCCTGCTGCTGCTTCAGCGCTGCGAGCCGCGCCTGTTCTTCCTTTTTCTTCTTCTCGGCAAGCTCCCGTTCCTCGCGCTTCTTCTTTTCCGCAAGCTCCTTTTCCTTCGCCTTGCGCTCTTTTTCCTTCTTCTCCTCCGCGGCGATATCGGCCTTGGGCGGGGGCTTGGTCTCGACTTTGGGCACGGGCTTGGGCTCGACCTTGGGTGGCGGCATCGGCTCGGCCTTGGGCACCGGTTTCGGCTCGACCGTCGGCGGCGGGGGCGCTGGCTTGGGCGCCGGCAGGTTGCTCCAGAGCTCCGCCACCAGCGGAGGCGCCTCGCGCTTCTGCCAGGAAACGCCGAAGACGAGCAGCGCGAAGAACATCAGGTGCATCACCAGCGTGAGCGCGCCGGAGATTGCCTTCTCGTTCGGGGATTCGTAGGCGTAGGCCATCATGGCGAGCGCGGCTTGGCGAGGAGCCCCACCTTGCGCACCTGGTTCTGCTGCAGCATGTCCATCACTTCCAGCACCGACTCGTAGCGCACGTCCTTGTCCGCCGAGATCACCACCGCCTGCTCCCGGTTCTGCTTCTGCTTCTGACGGATCGCCGCGAGCAGCTGGTTGCGCGACACCCGCTGCTCCTGCATCGAGCGCGCGCGGTCGCGCAGCCACAGCGAGCCGTCGGTGCGGATCGAAACCTCCATCGGAAGCACCGGGGGATCGGAAGTCTTGCCCACCGAGGGCAGCTCGATCTGGCCGGGGTTGATGAGCGGCGCGGTGATCATGAAGATCACCAGCAGCACCAGCATCACGTCGATGTAGGGCACGACGTTGATCTGGTTCATCAGCCGCCGGCCGGAGCGTTGTTCGATCAGCATTGTGTCTCTCCCACCACCCCCGCCGCTTCGCTGTGCGACCCCATCCGTCCCGCCGCGCTGCATCGCGGCGGTCGTTCGCCGGCTCGGAGACATGCTCCTCGAATTCCCGGCTCACCCTCAGGCAGGAGGGGAATCAACCAATACTCCCCTCCTTTTCAAGGAGGGGTGGATGCGAAGCAGACGGGGTGGTTACATATTGCTCACTCCCA
Source organism: Betaproteobacteria bacterium (assembly GCA_020028375.1). Lineage (GTDB taxonomy): Bacteria > Pseudomonadota > Gammaproteobacteria > Burkholderiales > SG8-41 > SG8-41. Next base: position 3,182 of record JAHZNX010000045.1, read on the forward strand.
CCACCCCTTCGCTACGCGACACCCTCGTCGGGCAGGAGGGGAGTTCATTTAGTGCGCCTGGCGCTGCAGGATATTGGAGAACTCCGCCATGAAGGATTCGCAGCGCGTGGAGAAGCGGTTGATGTCCCCGGCGAAGCGGTTGTAGGCGATCACCGCCGGGATCGCCGCGAACAGGCCCATGGCGGTGGCGATCAGCGCCTCCGCGATTCCCGGAGCCACCGCGCCGAGCGTCGCCTGCGCGACGTTGGCGAGGCTGCGGAACGAGTTCATGATCCCCCAGACCGTGCCGAACAGCCCGATGTAGGGGCTGACCGAGCCGACCGAGGCGAGGAACGGGAGGTAGGACTCGAGCCAATCCATCTCGCGCTGATAGGTCGCCCGCATCGCGCGCCGCACCCCGTCCATGACGTTCGCGACATCCATGTCGGGCTTGCGCAGCTTGACGAACTCGCGGAAGCCCGATTCGAAGATGCGCTCGAGACTGCCGACGGAATGGCGCTTCTCGACCGAACGCTGGTAGAGGTCGGTCAAGGCGGTCCCGCTCCAGAACTTCCTCTCGAATTCGTCCGCAAGCCGGGCGGCGCGGCTCAAGCTGAACATCTTGAGGAAGATGTGGTACCACGACAGGAGGGAGGCGAGCACGAGTATCAACATGACGATCTGCACCAGCACGCTCGCCCCGGTGACGAGCGAGAGCACCGACATGTCGTGGGTCACGGTGGGATTCACGCGCTGTTTCCTATTTTGGCGACAATTGGCTCCGGTATTCTAACGGGCCTGAACGTCGACGTGTTGACGCAGCCAATGCGCACGCTTGCCGCCACGAGCTGCTCCGCGCCCCGCGCAACGCCCTGCTTCAAGATGATTTGTCCGGCTCCGAGCCTCTCGAGTTCCACCGTCACGGTGAGCTCGTCGTTGAAGGCGGCCGGCCGGAGGTATTCGATCGTGAGCGAGCTCACGACGAACACCACGCCGTGCTCGCGCGCGAGCGCCGTCTGGTCGAAGCCGAGCGCGCGCAGCCACTCGGTGCGCGCGCGCTCCATGAACTTCAGGTAATTCGCGTAATAGACCACCCCGCCGAGGTCGGTGTCCTCGTAGTAGACGCGCACTGGCCAGGTGAAGCCGCGGGGCGTCGAGTGTCCCTTCGATCCTTCGACGAGCTCAGGACTCAAAACGGGCTGGGTGGCGAGTGACGGGCGCTTGGGGCGCATCACTCTTTGGGCTTTTCCCAGAGGTCCGGAGTGCCGGAACGGGCGGGCTGCGGGAGGCCGAAGTGGCGGTAGGCGGACACGGTCGCCATGCGGCCGCGGAGCGTCCGCTGCAGGTAGCCCTGCTGGATGAGGTAGGGCTCGAGCACGTCCTCGATGGTGTCGCGCTCCTCGCCGATCGCCGCGGCGAGATTCTCCACGCCGACCGGGCCGCCGGCGAACTTCTCGATCACGGCGAGGAGGAGCTTGCGGTCCATGACATCGAGCCCGATCGCGTCCACGTCGAGGAGTTTCAGCGCGCCATCCGCCACCTCCCGCGTCACCTTGCCCTTCGCCTTCACCTCGGCGTAGTCGCGCACGCGGCGCAGCAGGCGGTTGGCGACGCGCGGCGTCCCGCGCGAGCGGCCGGCGATCTCGTGCGCGCCTTCGGCGCTCACCTCGACCCCGAGCAGCTTCGCCGAGCGCTGCACGATGCGTTTCAGCTCCTCCAGCGAGTAGAACTCGAGCCGCGCCACGATCCCGAAGCGGTCGCGCAGCGGGTTGGTGAGCATGCCCGCGCGCGTGGTCGCGCCGACCAGCGTGAACGCCGGCAGGTCGAGCTTGACCGAGCGGGCGGCGGGCCCCTCGCCGATCATGATGTCGATCTGGTAGTCCTCGAGCGCGGGGTAGAGGATCTCCTCCACCACCGGCGGCAGGCGGTGGATTTCGTCGATGAACAGCACGTCGTTCGGTTCGAGGTTGGTCAAGATCGCGGCGAGGTCGCCCGGGCGCTCGAGCACCGGTCCCGAGGTGTGGCGGAGATTGACGCCGATCTCGCGCGCGATGATGTGCGCGAGCGTGGTCTTGCCGAGCCCCGGCGGGCCGAAGAGCAGGACGTGATCGAGCGCTTCCTTGCGCCGGCGCGCGGCCTCGATGAAGACCGAAAGCTGGCCGCGGATCTTTTCCTGCCCGATGTATTCCTCGAGCAGCTTCGGCCGCAGCGTGCGTTCGAGCGCCTCTTCCTGCGCCGAGGCCGGGGCGGTGGAGATCAGTCGGTCGGTCTCTATCATTCAGAACCAGTAATGGGTGATGGGTGATGGGTGATGGGTTTCAAGATCTCGGGTTTCGCTTGCGGATGCTGCTCACGCATTACTCATTACCTATTACCCATTACGACTTCGACAGGAGCTTGAGCGCCTGCCGTATGCCGTCGGCAACCGCGGTACCGCCGGGTATCTGCTTGAGCGCCCACCCCGCTTCGCGCTCATTATAGCCAAGCGCCAGCAGCGCATTGGTGATGTCGGCCGCCTGCCCGTCGCCCTTTGCGGCGGCCGAGGCGACCGCCACCGCGTCGAGCTTGTCGCGCAGCTCCAGCAGCAGGCGCTCCGCCGTCTTCTTGCCGATGCCAGGTATCGTCGTGAGCCGGCCGCTGTCCTGCGAGGCTACGGCCTCGCGCAGATCGGCGACCGAGAGGCCGGACAGCACCGAGAGCGCCGTGCGCGCGCCGATGCCGGATATGCGGAGCAGCTGGCGGAACGCCCGCCGCTCGGGGTCGGTGGCGAATCCGAAGAGCTGGTGCGCATCCTCGCGCACGACGAGGTGTGTGTAGAGCGCGACTTCCGCGCCGGTCGCGGGCAGCTGGTAGAAGGTGCTCATCGGGACGTCGAGCTCGTATCCCACGCCCTGCACGTCCACGACGATCTGGGGCGGGTGCTTCTCGAGGAGCTTGCCGTGGATGCGCCCGATCATAGATACCCCCAAATGGAAAAAGCACTCAGGGATAGTCCTCGACTTTGGGCCGATCTGCGTGTAGTCATCGCCTTCTCAGACCAGGCGGCCGCGTTTCATGCGGAAGCCGGCCGTCGCGAGGCGCCCGAGCCCCTGCCCGCCGTGCGCGTGGCAGATCGCGCATGCCAGCGCGTCGGCGGCATCCGGGCTCGGATCGGCGCGGAGCAGCAGCAGCCGCCGCACCATGTCCTGCACCTGCCGCTTCTGCGCGTGGCCGTTGCCCACTACGGCCTGCTTCACCTGCAGCGCAGTGTACTCCGCGACCGGCAGCCCGTGCAGCACCGCGGCGCAAATCGCCGTGCCGCGCGCCTGGCCGAGCAGCAGCGTCGAACTGGGATTGACGTTGACGAAGACTTTCTCGATCGTGACCTGCGCCGGCCGGTGCTCGGCGATGACTTCGCCCAGCCCCTCGAGTATGGCCTTCAGGCGCCGGTCGAGCCCGGCGTCGGGTGTCCGTATGCGCCCGCTCGCGACGTAGGAGAGCTTGCTGCCGTTTTTGTCGATGACGCCAAAACCGGTCACGCGCAATCCAGGATCTATGCCCAGGATCCGAATCGTCAGCTCTCCAGGACGGCGGTCGTATACACCTCTTGCACGTCGTCGATGCCTTCGAGCGCGTCGATCAGCTTTTGCATGCGCGCCGCCTCGTCGCCTTTCATCGCACTCTCAGCCGTCGGCTTGAACGTCACCTCGGCGAGCGCCGCCTTGAAGCCCTTCTGCTCGAGCGTGGTCCTGACGGCGACGAAATCATAGGGCGCGGTCACGACCTCGATGCTGCCGTCGTCGTTGGTGATGACGTCTTCCGCGCCCGCTTCGATCGCCGCCTCCATGAGCGCGCCCTCGTTCGTGCCGGGCGCGAACACGAACTGCCCGCAGTGCTTGAAGAGAAACGCGACGGAACCTTCCCCGCCCAGATTGCCGCCATGCTTGGTGAACGTGGAGCGCACGTCCGCCACGGTGCGCGTCTTGTTGTCCGTCATGCAATCCACCATGACCGCCGCGCCGCCGGCCCCGTAGCCCTCGTAGCGGATCTCCTCGTAGTTGGCGCCCTCGAGGCCGCCGGTGCCGCGCTTGATCGCGCGCTCGACGTTCTCCTTGGGCATGTTGTTGGCGTAGGCCTTGTCCACCGCCAGCCGCAGCCGCGGATTCGCGTCGGGATCGCCGCCACCCAACCGCGCGGCGACCGTGATTTCCTTGATCAGGCGGGTGAAAATCTTGCCGCGTTTCGCGTCCTGCCGGTTCTTGCGGTGCTGGACGTTCGCCCACTTGCTGTGACCCGCCATGTGCTGCCCCTGCCAACTACCGGCTAACTCGCTAAAATATCGCAAATTTTATCACGTAGAGGCGTCATGCCAGAACCGCTGCTCATCGCCAAATCCAAGGTCGATCTCTTTCTCCTGCCGCAGTTCGCCAACCGCCACGGGCTGATCGCCGGCGCCACCGGCACCGGCAAGACCGTGACTCTGCAGCGGGTCGCCGAGGGCTTGAGCCGCATCGGCGTGCCGGTGTTCATGGCCGACGTGAAGGGAGATCTTGCCGGCCAGTCGCAGCCGGGCGAACTCAAGGGCAAGATCAAAGAGCGGATCGAGAACCTCAAGCTGAAGGACGTGAAGTTCGAGGCGTGCCCGGTCGTGCTCTGGGACGCTTTCGGCAGCCAAGGCCACCCGGTGCGCACCACGATCTCGGAGATGGGTCCGCTGCTGCTCGCCCGCATGTTGGGCTTGAACGAGACGCAGGCCGGCGTGCTCACCCTCGCCTTCAAGATCGCCGACGACAACGGCCTCGCGCTGCTCGATCTCAAGGACCTGCGGGCGATGCTGACCCACGTGGGCGACAACGCGAAGCAGTTCACCACGCAGTACGGAAACGTCTCGTCGGCCTCGATCGGCGCGATCCAGCGCGGTCTGCTGACGCTGGACCAGCAGGGCGCCGACAAGTTTTTTGGCGAGCCCGCGCTGAACATTCAAGATCTCATGCAGACCGACGGCAAGGGCCGCGGCGTCGTCAACGTCCTTGCCGCCGACAAGCTGATGGCGGCGCCCAAGCTCTACTCGACGCTGCTCCTGTGGCTGCTCTCGGAGCTGTTCGAGGAGCTGCCGGAGGTGGGCGACCCGGAAAAGCCCAGGCTCGTGTTCTTCTTCGACGAGGCGCACCTGCTCTTCAACGAGGCCCCGCCGGCCCTGCTGGAGAAGGTCGAGCAGGTGGTACGGCTGATCCGTTCCAAGGGCGTCGGCGTCTATTTCGTGACGCAGAATCCGCTCGACATCCCCGACACCGTGCTCGGCCAGCTCGGCAACCGCGTGCAGCACGCGCTGCGCGCGTTTACGCCCCGCGACCAGAAAGCGGTCAAGTCCGCGGCGACCACCCTGCGCGCGAATCCCAAGCTCAATGTCGAGAAGGCGATCACCGAGCTGGGCGTCGGCGAGGCGCTGGTTTCGCTGCTGGATGAAAAGGGGCGCCCCACGATCGTGGAGCGCGCGTTTGTAGTGCCACCAGGCACGCGGATTGGCCCGATCACGGCGCAGGAGCGCGACCAGCTCATCAAGGGTTCCCCACTTGCCGGCACCTACGACAAGACCGTGGACCGCGAATCGGCGTACGAGAAACTGGCGCAGCGCGTCGCCGAGCGGGCACCGGCGGCGAGGGGTGAGGGGGCGCCGGCAGGCGAACCAGCGGCGGATGGAGGGCTGCTCGGCGCGCTGGGTGACTTCCTGGGTGGCTCGACCGGGCCGCGCGGCGGACGGCGCGAAGGCGCGGTCGAGGCGGCGGCCAAGAGCGCCGCGCGGGCAATCGGCAGCCAGGTGGGTCGGCAACTTGTAAGGGGCGTTCTGGGGTCGATCCTCGGCGGACGCAAGAGGTAGGATTGGTGCCACCGACGAGGATCGGCGCCATCTGCGCGGTCGCATCCCCAACAAAGTTCCGTTGGGGCCCCTGCTCCGCGCTCCGATGTCGTATCCTCGGCGGCAAGCGTCGGTGAGCCGCGAATTCAGGCGTGCGCTGCGCAGCACGAACCGGCCGCCGGCGCCGTCAATCCACACGTATGCCCACGTCCTTCACCCACTTCGCCCATATCCTCACGTCGTTCGCGAGCTGCTTGCTCAGCTCCTGCGGAGAGCTGCCCACGAACTCCGCGCCCATCTCTGTGAGCCGCTTCTGCACATCCGGGCGCTTGAATACCTTTACCATCTCGGCGTTGAGCTTGTTGACGATCGGCGCCGGGGTCGCAGCGGGCACGATCACGCCGTACCATTCCCGGATGTCGAGCCCGGGGGGCGGCGGCACGCCGGCTTCAGTCATGGTCGGCGTTTCGGGCAGCGCCGGCATACGCCTTACGCTCGTCACGGCGAGCGGCCTGATCCGCTTCGCGTTGATGAGGGGCACCGCCGAGGGCATCGACGTGAAGCCGAAGGTAACCTCGCTGCCCGCGAGCGCCGCCATGGCAGGACCCGCCCCCTTGAACGGGACGTGGATCATCTCCGTGCCTGTCAGGCGCTTCAGCACTTCGCCCGAGAGATGATGCAGAGTTCCTGCTCCCGACGACGAAAAAGTGAGCTGCCCGGGCTTTTCCCTGGCCGTGCGGATGAGATCCTGCAACGTCTTCGCCGGTGAATTTTGCGGCACGACGATGACATTCGTCACCCACACGAGCAACGAAACACCCGTGAAATCCCGCACCGCATCGTAGGGAAGAGTCGCGTATGTGCTGGCGCTGATGGTGTACGGCCCGCTCGGCACCATCATGATCGTGTAGCCGTCCGGCGATGCCTTTGCGACCAACGCCGCCGCAATGGTCCCGCTCGCGCCTCCGCGATTGTCAACCACCACCGGCTGGCCGATCTGCTCAGGCAGATGCTGCTGCAGGATCCGCGCGAGGATGTCGGTCGCCCCGCCTGGCGGAAATCCGACTACGAGCCGGATGGGGCGTTCGGGGTAATTGGGTATGGAGCCGCCCTGCGCGTGCGCAGGCTGTGCTGCGATACCTGCGCCGGCGAGCAGTACTGCAACGACCGCTACTTTTGTCATGATTCGTTCCTTTCCATAAAAGCCGAGCACCCGCTTCTTCACCGCCTGCAGGAAATCGGGTCAGTGTAAGTTTTCATATTTCTTCGGCGACCACCCATACGCCTTCGCGCAGGCGCCACCCATCAACATCGCCCGTTCGCTATCGCTCAGGCGGTCGGTCCGGCGGAAAGGCTCGACGGCCTGCTCGTAGTTGACGACCGCGAAGGCGCGGGTCCAGTCGGTGCCCCACAGGCAGCGGTCGAAGCCCCAGGCGTCGAAGATGCGGGCGAGCGGATCCCAGATGTCCGAGAAGGGATAGGGTTTCTGCGACAGCGTGCAGGCGCCGCTGATCTTGATCACCGCATTCTTGCGCTTGGCAAGGTCCAGCATCTTCGGCAAGTCGACCCAGGGCTGCGGCGGCGCGGGCGGCGTGCGCGGCTGCACGAGGCCCAGATGATCGATGATGAAGCGCGTGTCGGGGTGGCGGTCGATCACCGCCGCTCCCCTTTCCAGGTTGCCCCAGCACAGGATGTTGACCGGGAAGTCGTGCCGGACGGCTTCGCGCAGGACCCGGTCGAGACCAGAGTCGCTCGGGTTGCGTCCCGGCTCCTTCGTCACGATGACCCGGATGCCCACCGTGCCCGGGGTCTTCTTCCAGTCGGCGATGACGTCGGCCACCGCCGGATCGTCCGGGTTCACCGGCTTCACGATGGCGAACCGGCCGGGATGCTTCCGCTGCACCTCCACGGCGTAGCTCGCGTCGTAGCCGTACATGGAAAAGGCGGAGATCAGTATCGAGCCGTCGACGCCGAGCTTGTTCATCGCCGCCACCAGCTCGTCACCCGTTGCGCTCGGTGGCCAGTTCGGGACGCTGTGCCACGGCCGTTTCGGTGTGTTCGCTTCGTAGGCGTGGACCTGGGAATCGATGATCATCGGGAATCTCCTCTGTGTTAAGCAGTTTCAG
>JAHZNX010000250.1 GCA_020028375.1 Betaproteobacteria bacterium
GACCTTGAGCACCGCCTTCTGATTGTTGATCGCCGCCACGCGCGGGCTGGACAGCACGTTGACCGAGCCCTGCGTCTCGAGGAACGTGAGCAGCGCCGCAAAGTCGCTCGTCTGCAGGGCGAGCCCGAAGACGGCGCCGGGCGCGGTCGCCCCGGTCGCGAGCGACGCCGCGGCGCCAAGCGTGGCAGTGAAGGCCGATGCGGGATCGATGGCGCCGTCCGGCCGGAGCGTGGTCGGCGTAGACAGCGGGCCGGTGTTGCCGATGGTGCTGCCCGGCCGCACTACCCCGCCGGCGGCCCGCGTGTTGCCATCGCGGAACGCTGCCCAGTTGATGCCGGCTTCGAAGCCCTCGCGCAGCGTGACATCGATGATCTTCGCCTCGAGCACCACCTGCCGCTCGACGATCAGCTGCATCGCCTTGAGGAACGATTCGACCGAGCGCAGCTCGGCCGGCAACGCGCGCACGACGACCACGCCCGACTGCGAGTTGACGATGACGTTGCGCCCGTCGGCGGTTCCGACGATGGCCGAGATCGACTTCACGATGTCGCCCCAGAAATTGCTGTCGGAGGTGGTCGTGATGCGCGTGCTCTCCGTGAGGCGTTGCGTCGGGGCTCCGCCCACGGCCCCCCCCGGCGCCCCGCCGGCTGCGGTGGGCGCGTCGGTGATCGAGCCGGAGCTGACCCGCACGTCGCTGCGCCCGGCGCGGATCGCCTGCAGATAATTGACCTTGAACACCCGCGTCTGCAGGGTCACCGGAAGCACCATGATGCGGTTCCCCTGCACCCGGAAGTCGTAGCCGTAGAGCTCGCGCAGCGTATCGAGCGCCTCGGGCACGGTCACGTCCTTGAGGTTCACCGAAATCGCCTCGCGCACGTCGGGGTGGACGATCATGCTGTAACGCGTGCCGGAGACGATCGCCAGGAACACCTGGGCGGCCGGCGCGTTGCTCACGTTGAGATCGAAGCGCTGCTCGAGCGGCCTCGCCTCGAGGTCCCTGGGCATCTCCACCACCAGCGGCGGCAGCATCGCCTGCTTGGCGCGTTCCTCCACCGCCTTGTCCATCTCGGCACTGATGCGATCGCGGGTTGAGTCCCGCTGCGCCCAATGGTCGGCGCAGCCGGCGGCGGCCGTCGCGATCGCGAGCATCAGCAGTTTTCGCGTCATCGTCGCTTTCCCCTAGCGAGTCCCCGCGCTGCTGTCGGCCACGGGCTTGGCCTCGCCCTGCGTGCTCGCTTTCGGCTTCGCTTTCGACTTCGTCTTCGCCTTCGCCTTCGGCTTCGGCTTGGGCGAGTCGCTCTTCGCAGGAGGCGCAATCGGCTCCGCCTGCGCGACCTCGATCTTTTTATCGACGTTCGGGTGCAGCTTGAGCACCAGCTTCGAACTGCCGCTTTGCAGCACGACCTCGTCCTCCGCCACTTTCGTCAGCACCGCGTCTCCGTATTTCCCGCCGAGCTCCACCATTACGCCGTTGATGATCGCCGCCTTCCGTGTCGGCGAGATCATCACCGATTGCAGCTGATTGCCGGCGACAGCGCCCTTCGGCGCTTCTGCTGCAACTCCGGCGGGCGGGCGGGTGGGATCCGTCGTGATCTGCTCCTGTGCCGCCGCGATTGATGGCGCCAAGACCAACACCAAGATCGCCCCCCTCATCGCGGCGTCGAGTTGCGAGTTTCGAGTTGCAAGTTTCGAGACAAGAGCACCCCACCTCCGTGGACCAACTCGAAACTGGAAACTGGTAACTGGAAACTGTCTCATACGACGAGCCAGGCCTTAGTCAGGCTCAGCGTTTGCACCGTGATCGTCACCCGCAATCGGGGGTATTCCTCCGTCTGAACGCTGATCCGGTTCCAGAACATCTGCCACGGCAGCGTTTCGAGCCGCGCAAGGAAGTCGTGCAGTTCGCGGTAGGAGCCTTGCAGCGTGAGCTCGAAGCTGTGCTGAAAAACCGTGCGCTCGGGGTCCTTGGGCGCTGGTTTCACGGCCTTGGACGCGTCCTGGGGAGCGGGGGCCGAGCCCCGGGGCTCGAAGCGCTTCGGCGGCAGGGCGCGCAGCGAAACGAGCAGCAGTCCGCCAGAGCGGGTGAGCATATCCTCCAGCAGCCTCGCCATGCGCTCGGGCGGCACCATCCCTTGCTGAAAGCTGACCATGCTCTGGTTGATCTCGGCGAGCCGCACGCGCAGGGCGTCGCGATACGAGCGCTTGACTGCGTGCGAATCGCCGACCGGCTCCTTCGTCTGCATCAGGGCCTCGGCGACCTTGAGGTTCTGGCGCGCTTCCGCAATCCGCTGTTCCAGCGTCTTCTTGCGCGCCGCGGCCGGCTGAAACGCGACGGCGTCGAACAGCAGGGCGGCGCCGACGATGACGCCGAGCAGCACCAGCCCCTTTTCCCTGGGCTTGAGCGCGCCGAACCGCTCCGCGAGCTTCCGCCACCGCTCTTTCATGGGGTCTTCTCCGCGCCGGTCGTTTCCGACGCCAGGCTGAATTCGAGGAAGAGCGGCGTGCGCTCAGCCTTCCCCTTATCCTTGTCCGCCACGGGTTCCGGCTTGGGCCGGGTCATCTCGAGCCGCGCGATGTGTTGACCGGCCAGCACCCGTTCCCGGTTGAGGCGCTGGATGTAGTTCGGCACCAGGTCGGGACTCAGCGTCCGGCCGCGGAGCTCCAGCTCCCCGCCGCCGATGCTGAATCCGGTGAGCCACAGCCCGCCGATCGACTGCCGCGAGAACGCGCGCAGATACTCGGCAAATCCCTGCCGGCTGCCGAATGCGCCGCCCTTCAACGCCGCGATCGATTCCTCCGCAGCTTTGAGCTCGGCCTCGAGCTGGGTAATCTCGGAATCGAGCTGCGCCTCGCTCACGTGCGGAACCGGCTTCGCCTTCAGCTTGTCCACGAAATCGCCCTGGGCGCGGAGCAGCTTCTCCGTGGCGGCCAGCTCGGCGGTGAGACCGTTCACCTGCTGCTGGAGGTAGTAGCCGTAGCCAAACAGCGCGGCGAGGGTGATGCCCAGCAATTGCACCACCAGGGCGAGCGTCAGCAGCTGACGCGGCTTGCGGAGCGCAGGGTTGAAGAGGTTGATGTTCTGGCTCATGCCGCCGCCTCCACCCTTAGAGCGCCGCCGATCGTATGCAGGAGCTGCGCCTGCCGCGCGGGCTCGTGCAGCTCCGCGATGTTGGGAAAATCCATCACCTCGGACAGGTAGAGCAGCTCGACCGGGAGGTCGAGCCGGTTGACCAGGTAACCGCGCAACCGGTCCGCCCCGGGCACGGGTGATATCACCAGCTTCGCCACCGCCACGCGCGGGAACTGGCGGTCGAAATGATCGAGCGAGCGCTGCAGCTCGATCACCAATCGCTCGTAGGGGCCTTCCAGCTCCATCCGTATTTCCGCGCTTTCGCCCTCTCCCGGGTTGGCGCCGCGCAAGCTCGCGAGCGTGACATCGATGCGGCGATGCTGATAGAGCTCGCCGCCGCAGCTGAACGTCAGCAGCCCGCCCCGATCGTCGAGGGACAACAGCGCCACCCCGCGTCCCTCCGGCTCGAGAAAGCGGGCGACGTTGCGCTGCGCGAATTCGGGAATGTCGACGATCTCGAGCGGGATGTCGGCGTCGTTGAACGGCTTGACGGCCGCGGCGATGACCTGGTTGCGGGCGGCGACCGCGATCATCTGGGCAGCGCGGCCCACGGCCGCCTCGACCGAGGGGATGGAGACCGCGTCCACGGTCGCCTCGTCCACGGGGAAGTCGATCATGTCCTTGATGCGCCAGCGCACCGCGTTCTT
>JAHZNX010000251.1 GCA_020028375.1 Betaproteobacteria bacterium
ACCGGCGGCTTTGCCGAAGTGAGCGCATCGCCGAGCGCCGACTGGTTGATCGTGCGCGGCTTGCCGCGGATGAGGTCCGGCCGCTCCAGCGTCTTGTGATCAAGCGTGTAGAAATCGGCGGTGGTGAGGACCACACCCCCCGCCGCGTCGCGCCACGCACCGACGAGCGCCGGGAGGCACGCGATCGTCCGCACCGCCATCCCGCCGCCTGCGTGGCGCTGCAGGCCATAGTTCACCCGGATCGCCGCCGGTCTCGCCGATGCGTACTCGCGCGCGAGGTTCACGACTTCGTCAACGTCGATGCCGCAGATGCGCGCGACTTTTTCGGGCGGATACTGCTTGACGCGCTCCTTGAGCTGCTCGAAACCCAGCGCGTGGCGCTCGACATAATCGCGGTCGATCCGCTCCTCGCCAATGATGACGTGCATCATGCCGAGCGCAAGCGCGGCGTCGGTGCCCGGCAGCAGCCGGATGTGCTGGTGGCACTTCTCGGCGGTCTGGCTGCGCCACGGGTCGATTGCGATGAGCTTCGCCCCGCGGCGCTTCGCCTCCTGGCAGCGCGACCACAGGTGCAGGTTCGAGACGACCGGGTTGGAGCCCCAGATGAGGATCAGGTTTGCTTCATCGAAACGCTCCGGGTCCATCCCCACCGACCCGCCGAGCGTGATCTTGACGCCGGCCTTGCCCGCGGAGGAGCACAGCGTGCGGTCGAGGAGGCTCGCGCCCAGACGGTAGAAGAAGCGCCGGTCCATCGACATGTACTGCGCGAGCCCCATCGTCCCGGCGTAGCTGCAAGGCAGAATCTGCTGCGGGTCTTCAGCGGCAAGCGCATTGAAGCGCGCCGCGATCTCGTCGAGCGCTTCGTCCCACGAAATCCGCTCGAGGCGTCCTGCACCCGGTCCCTTCCCGCCGATGCGCCGCAGGGGATGGAGCACGCGCTCCTTCGAGTAGGTGCGGTCGAGGTATTTCGCGACCTTGGTGCAGAGCGTGCCGTCGGTGAACGGCATCGCGCCACCGCGCACCTCGACCGCGATGCCGTTCTCGACGGCAATTTCCATCGCGCAGGTGTCCGGGCAGTCGTGCGGGCACGCCGCCTTCACGATGCGCCGTTCGGTCGTGCGGAGATCGTCGTTTCCCATGCCAGTCCTCGGCGTGCGATCGGGGAATTCTACCCTTCCCCTCACCCCACCGCCTGTCCTGAGCAGCGTCGAAGTGCCCTCACCACACGGCGCCGCGCGCCGTGATCGGCCAGATCGCCTCGACCCGGCCGTTGCGCACGCAGACGTACTGGTCGTAGAGGTTGACCGTGGGATCGCAATGGCCGGGAATGAGCTTCAGCTTTTCGCCCACCGCCAGGCGGACGCTGCCGTTCAATTTCAGCACGCCGTGCTCGTCGGATGCCTTCACGTACTCGGCGCCCTCGAGCTCCGCCACCCGTGGCATCCCCGAATCAACGCTGGACGCCTTCAACCCTGCGTCCACCACGGCGCGCTCCGGCGCCGTCCGGCTCATCACGGTGGTCCACACGTACAGGCTGTGCTCGAAGCGTGGGATGCCGCTCTCGGTCCAGTCGTTCTTCGCATAGTCCACGTCCATGAAGATGTAGGAGCCGGCCTGGAGCTCGTGATAGACGCCGCTCACCGCCTCGAACATATAGGTACCCGTGCCCGCGCCGGTCACGCGTTCGCATGCGATGCGCGCGTCCTCGAGCAGCTCCAGCGTCTCCCGCACGTGCGCGCATGCCGCCTCGATGGCGGCGCGCCGCTCCTCCACCTTGCGCAGGTGCTGCGCCGCGCCCTGGTAGGCCTGGAGGCCCGCGAACCGCAGGTTACTCGAGCGCGCTATTGCCTGCGCGAGCCTGAGCGACGGCTCTCCCGGCGCCACGCCGCAGCGATTGGCGCCGACATTCACCTCGACGAACACATCGAGCCTCACGCCCGCGGCGCGCGCGGCCTCGTCGAGCGCCGCCACGTTTCCGGCGTCGTCGGCGCATACCGCGATGCGCGCGCGCTTCGCGAGCGCAATGAGGCGCTTCAGCTTCGGCGTGCCCACTACCTCGTTCGCGATCAGCACGTCGGGCACGCCGCCGTCCACCATCGCTTCCGCCTCGCTCACCTTCTGGCAGCAGACGCCGGCCGCGCCGCGCCGGATCTGCCTCAGCGCGATCTCGGGGCACTTGTGGCTCTTCGCGTGTGGGCGCAGCCTGATCGACCTGCCTTTGAGCGAAGCATCCATGCGATCCAGGTTGCGCTCGAATGCGTCGAGATCGAGGATGAGCGCCGGCGTGTCCACCTCCGACAGGGGCATGCCGACAGTAGCGGGAAGATAGGAGGGCATCGATTTCTGCGCCGAAGCGGCGTGACAGGCCACAGATGACGGGAGCTACCCGCCAGCTGCAAGTCCCTCGCCGCTCCCGCGAAGCATAGAGAGCGAGCTGGCCGTCGTCAATTCGCGGCGTGGTGACAGCGCGTCAATTCGTGTATACGATGAAATGTTAAAAAAAGGAGGAGGACATGCGCAAATCGGGTGCAATCTTCGGCTGGACGGCCTGCTTGATCGTCGCCGGCGCCGCGTTCGCGCAGGACTGGAAGCCGGCCCGCAATGTGGACATCGTGGTGGCGTCCGGGGCCGGCGGCTCGTCTGACCGCACGGCGCGCGTGGTGCAGAGGCTGCTGCAGGCGAATCCCGCGTTTCCAAGCATCAGCGTCTCGAATCGCCAGGGCGGCGGCGGCACGGTCGCGTGGACCTACCTCGCGCAGCAGCCGGGCGACCCGCACACCATCGCCACGTTCTCGCCGACCATGGTCACCAACCAGCTGCTCGGCGTCGGCAAGCTGCGCTACACGGATTTCACCCCGCTCAGCATCATCCTGCGGGAGTACATACTGGTGAGCGTGAACGCCGACTCGCCGATTACCTCGGGCAAGGCGCTGCTGGAACGCATCCGGAAGGATCCGACGGCGCTGAGCTTCGCGTTCGCGGCGGCTCCCGGCAACCACAATCACGTCGTCATCGGCATGATCTTCAAGGCCGCCGGGGCCGACCCCAAGCAATCCAAGATCGTCATCCAGAAATCCGGCGGAGAGGGTGCGACCTCGGTCATGGGTGGCCATATCGACGTGCTGGTGGGGGCGCCGGCGAACGTGCTGCCGCATATTCAGGCCGGCAAGATGCGCGCGATCGGCCTGAGCGCGCCGCAGCGGCAGCCGGGGGCGGCGGCCGAGCTCCCGACGCTGAAGGAACAGGGCATCGACGCCGTCTTCTATAGCTGGCGCGGGTTCCTCGGGGCAAAGGATCTCACGCCGGCCCAGATCGCGTTCTGGGACGCGGCGTTTGCCCAGGCGCTCCAGGCGCAGGACTGGAAACAGGACCTCGCGCAGAACGCCTGGTCGGAGGATTTGATGAGCGCCGCGGAAACCCGCAAACATCTCGATAGCGAGCAGGCGCTGATCGCCACGATGCTCGGCGAGCTCGGGCTCCTGAAACGGTGACGAACTGACGCCTCTCAGGCGGAGGCGTCTGCCGTCAGGCCCGCGGCCTCGATGCCGGCGACGCAGCATGCCTCGTCCTCTTCTCCGGTTCCGCCGCTCGCGCCGGCCGCCCCGATAATCGTGCCGTCCTTGTCCTTGATCAGGGCGGCGCCGGTCTGCGGCAGGAACTTGCCGCCAGCGGTCGCCGCGAGCGTGATGAAGAAGTTGGGGTTGTCCTTGGCGCGCTTGCTGAGTGCCTTGCTGGAGGCGCCCATCGCGACCGACGCCCACGCTTTG
>JAHZNX010000252.1 GCA_020028375.1 Betaproteobacteria bacterium
CAATCCGCCGCTGATCTTGAGCGCTTCCGGTTCGTGTGCGAGTTCTTGTTTGGCGAAATCCTCGGGGCGGGGCGCAGCGTACTCGGCCGGCCCCTTGATCGATCCCCAGGGCGTCGTGCGGATCGGGGACACGAAGTTCTTCTCGCGGCCGTCGCGGAACTTGAGCCGCCACGAAATGGTCGCCTTTGCCTCTTCCCGAAGGACCCGGACACTGTGCCCCAGCGGGGCGAAGTCGGCATAGCCGCGGACATCGATGGCGTTCTGCGGACAGGCCTTCACGCAGGAGTAGCACTCCCAGCACATGTTCGGTTCGATGTTGTAGGCACGGCGATAGGTTTTATCGATGTGCATGATGTCGGACGGGCAGATATCGACGCAATGTCCGCAACCGTCGCACCGGGTCATGTAAACGAATGTTGGCATGGCTTTCCCTATCTCCCGTAATGAAGACCAATGATGGGCTGATCAGTAGTGCCGGGGTTGTTCACGGGCGTTGCCGAACAGCTCGGGTTTGTCGGCGGGGGCGGGCAGGTTGCTTCGGGTGCCGTTCGCGTAGGTCACCCTTTTTTCGAAGGCTGCCGCAGGCTTGAAGAACATATGCGCGAACTTGGACCACGGCACCGATCCGAACAGCACAGTCGTGGCGATGAGGTACAAGCCGAAGAACACGTTGGCGCCGGAACTGCCCCTCATTTGCAGGAAGGCCCAGATCAAGCCGAGTGTCACGCTGGCCAGGAGCGAGAGGATGAACAGGTCCGCGTGCATGACGCGCAGAGGCGAATTGCCCTCGGCCGCGACATCGGCCCGGATGAAAAACCAGAACCAGTATCCGCCGAGGCAAACCATCAGGCCGCCGATCCACCAGAGCAACGGCAGAATGGCGGGCGCCGGGGCTGCGGGGGTCGGGTAGCCGAACACCATGACGGCCGTAGTGACGACGTAGATCAGGAACCCGTACATGGTGAGCAGATGGGCGACCCGTCGACGCGCGCTGCAGAATTCCCCGGATGCCAGGACGTCTACAAGGCCGGTCTTGATGGCTAGCGACACCCATTCGCCTCCACCGATTTGCTTTGCCCCGTTGCTTTTCGACTTCCGCCAGTTATCGAAAAAATACTTTGCGCTCCCCTTGTGAACGATGTCGAACAGCGTCCCTGCTGCAACCAGGACGATCATGGTGACGACATAAGTCCGCAGGGCGGCGGGCGGTATGGACGCCGAAATTACGGCAAACGGATTGCTGGTGAACATCATGCCCCCTTTTTACTGCGCTGATTCTAAACGCGCAGGGGACGGAGCACCCGAAAAAAAGGTTATACCGCCATAGAAAAAACTTAGCACTGCATCGGGTACAATGGCCAGCGAGGTGAAGTCTGAAAATCTGCATTGTCTCCGACAGCCACGACCATCGCGAGCCGCTCGCGGCGGCGGTCGCGGAAGCAAAAGCGCTCGGCGCTCAGGCAGTGCTGCACTGCGGCGATCTGGTGGCGCCCTCCACGCTGCATGCGATCATCGGATTGGAGCTGCCGATTCACCTGATTCACGGCAACAACGCGGGAGACATGTATCACCTGTCCAGATTCGCTCTGGAGCACAGAAACCAACTGCAATACTATGGCCAGGACGGTTCCCTGGAACTGGCGCAAAGGCGGATATTCATGGTGCACTACCCGCATTACGCCAAGGCAATGGCGCTCACGGGCGACTACGACCTCGTATGCAACGGCCACGAGCACCGCGCTGTCGTCGAGCGCATCCGGAACATCAAAGGGGGCGTGACGCTACGAATCGATCCCGGGACGGTCGCGGGCGTGAGCGCGCCCGCAACCTATATCTTCGGCGATCTGCAGACGCTGGAATTCGAGACCCGGCCGGTTCCCATTTGAAGCGCGTTCGCATCGAGCAAACCGGAGTCGCTGACCCGCTGGCACAGGCCAAGCACGAGTTGCACGAGTCCCCGAATGACCCATTCGATCTACAGGAGGCGATATGATCAATCGCGACGAGTACGTCGAAAAGCTCAAGAAACAGCTTGACCAGTGGAACGCCGAGGTTGCCAAGTGGGAGTCCAAGGCAAAGGCGGCGCAGGCCGGTGCGCGCACGGAGTACGAGAAGCAGCTCCAGGCGTACCGCCACCAGCGCGATCAGGCGCTGGAGCACATGCGTCGCGTCCAGTCGGCCTCCGGCGAAGCTTGGATGGACTTCATGCGCGGCGCCGATGACGCATGGGTGAAAATGCGCGAAGCGTTCGAAAAGGTGCGCTCGCATTTCCAGAAGTAGCGGGCCCCGCCGCGCAACACGCCGGCACGGTGGCCGGCCGCTACTTCATCCGCAGTTGTCGAGACCGATGGCGTGCAACCGGCTTCCAGCCCTCTCCACCGCGGCGCTTGCGCTCGCGACCGCTATCATCGTCGGCGGACCCGCGGCGCAGGCGCAGATCGTTCGGAGCGAAGCGCACGATTTCCGGGTAGTGCGCCTGGTGGAGGGCCTCGAGCACCCCTGGGGGCTCGCATTTCTGCCCGATGGCCGCATGCTCGTCACGGAGCGCCCGGGACGCCTGCGCATGGTGGGCAAGGACCGCAAGCTCGATGCCGAGCCCGTTGGCGGCCTGCCGGCGATCACGCCCCACGGCCAGGGCGGGTTGATGGACGTCGCCATCCATCCGCGTTTCGCGGAGAACAGCCTCGTCTATATCTCCTATGCGGCGCGTGGCGAAGGCGGCGTGAGCACCGAGGTCGCGCGTGGCAGGCTGTCAGGACGGCGCCTGGAAGACGTCCAGGTCTTGTTCCGCCAGCTGCCCAAATCGGGCGGTGGCCGGCATTTTGGCTCGCGGCTCGTGTTCGACCGCGCTGGATTCCTCTATATCACGCTCGGCGACCGCGGGGAGATGGAGCGCGCGCAGAAACCCGACGATCATGCCGGCTCCGTCATCCGCCTGCACGACGACGGGCGGGTGCCGCAGGACAACCCTTTCGTCGGACGGCCCGGCTGGAAGCCCGAGAAATTCACGCTGGGCAACCGCAATATCCAGGGCGCGGCGCCGCACCCCCAGACGGGACTCCTGTGGACGCACGAGCACGGGCCCCAGGGCGGCGACGAGATCAACGTCATCCGCGCCGGGGTCAACTACGGATGGCCGGTGATCACCTACGGCGTGCAGTATGTGATCGGCACCCAGATCGGCGAAGGCACGCACAAGACCGGCATGGCGCAGCCGCTCCACTACTGGGTGCCCTCGATCGCGCCCTCGGGCATGGCGTTCTATACCGGAGACCGGTTCCCGCACTGGCGTGGCGACCTCTTCGTCGGCGCGCTTCGCGACCAGATGCTGGTCCGCCTGAAGCTCGACGGCGAGAAAGTGGTCGCGGAAGAACGGATGCTGAAGGGCACGCTGGGCCGTATTCGCGATGTGCGCAATGGTCCCGACGGGCTGCTCTACTTGCTGACCGACGATCCGCGCGGCGTGCTGGCGCGTCTCGAGCCGACCGGCTAGTGCCGTTCCCGCCACCGCATCCACGACAGGAGGAAGGCCCCATGAAACGACGTCCCGTTCACCGCCGCGCGCGCGCCTCGCGCCGGCATGCAGCAAGCGGTAAAGCCGTCCCCCGGTTCAGGGTCCGCTACAGCTGCCCGCCCGACTTCTACGATCCGAAGTCCTACAGCCACTTGGTGGAGGTGGAGGGCGGCCGGCTGCTGTTCGTGTCGGGGCAGGTTCCCGTGAACGCGCAGCGCCAGCTCGCGACCCGGGATTTCCGCGAACAGGTCG
>JAHZNX010000046.1 GCA_020028375.1 Betaproteobacteria bacterium
ACGTTGATCGCGAAGCCGGCGGAAATGACCTGGACCAGGTGGCCGTCGGGTTCTGCCCGCGCGGTGAGCTCGGTCGCGATGATGGTGTTGCCGCCGGGGCGGTTCTCGACGATGACCGGCTGTCCCCACGCTTCCGTCAACTTGGGGCCGATCAGACGCGCCTGGATATCGGCCGGCCCGCCTGGCGCAAACGGAACGATTAGCCGTATTGGCTTCGATGGATACGATTGAGCGAACAATGTTCCCGCAGCGAGCGAGGCCAACGCAACGAGCGCGATGGCCAATTGCTGGAGAATGCGGTGCCATAACCCCGGCGGCCGCGCCCCGTCTCCGCCCCAACACCAACCCCCTCGCCGAGATCCGGTGCGCCGCCCTTGCGCAAACGGCACGACCAGACGAATCGGCTTGGTCGGGTAGGCCTGGGAAAGCGCGACGCCCGTAGCGGAAACCAGCGCCAGCGTAATCACGATGCACAGCACGCGCTTCATTCGGATTCTTACCCCCAGAAGATGGATGTGGGGTCGCGGTCGACTTCGGCGGAGTTGCCGCGGACCGTGTGGTGGAGCCGGATCTGATGCTGAACGTGCGCGAGCAGGCGGCGGCCGTAGAAACGGGCGAGCAATCGCTCAACGAGGCGCAGTTCGAATTGGGACAGCACGGTTCGTGCGCTTTTCGATCCGCTTGCTGCTCACTGCTTACCGCTTACTTCCCCGCAATTTCGTGATTGGCCAACTTCTCCAGCGCCCGCACCATTGCGGAGTGGTCCCACTTCGCGCCCCCGCTCGCGACACACGCGTTGAAAAGCTGCTGCGCGGTGGAGGTGTTCGGCAGGCTCACGCCCATGGCCCGCGCGCCCGAGAGGGCGAGCGCGAGGTCCTTCTGGTGCAGCTCGATCCGGAACCCGGGGTCGAATGTGCGCTTGATCATGCGCTCGCCGTGCACTTCGAGGATGCGGGATGCGGCGAAGCCGCCCATCAACGCCTGGCGCACCCGGGCGGGATCGGCGCCGGCCTTCGCCGCGAACACCAGCGCTTCGCCCACGGCCTCGATGTTGAGCGCAACGATGATCTGATTGCACACCTTGCAGGTCTGACCGTCACCGTTCCCCCCAACCAGTGTGATGTTCTTGCCCATCAGCTCGAACACGGGCTTCACCTTGTCGAAGGTGGCCTGACTGGCGCCGACCATGATGGTGAGCGCGGCGTTTTTCGCGCCGACTTCTCCGCCGGACACGGGGGCGTCGACGTACTCGCAGCCGAGCGCGTTGATTTTCTTCGCGAAGTTCTTCGTCTCGATCGGCGAGATCGAGCTCATGTCCACGACGATCTTGCCCCGCGAAAGGCCCTCGGCGACGCCGTTCTGCCCGAACAGCGCTTTCTCCACATCCGGCGTGTCGGGGACCATGGTGATGACGATATCGGACTTCTGCGCGACTTCCTTCGCGCTCGCGCAGGACCTGCCGCCGGCAGCGGTCAGGGCGCAAAGGAAAGCAATATTACGATTATTCTTCGCGGCTTTGAGACTTTTCGTTGAGGATTTACTTCGCCGCCGGTTTGGAAGCGGCGGCGGCAGGACGGTCGAGGTATTTCTGCTTTGCCCCGATCGCCAGCAGCAGCGCGATGCCGACGAGGCTCGAGATCAGCTCTGGTGCGATTAGCAGCAGCGCGGCAATCACGAGCACCAGGCGTTCCCACATCCGGCAGGCTGCGAACAGGTAGCCGTACAGACCCGCGGCCAGAGTGATGCAGCCGATGACGGCCGAGATGAAGGCGAGCAGGCTTACGTGCCACTGCTCCCAGCCGTTGATCATCAGCAGGGCGGGCTCGTAGATGAACATGAACGGCACGATGAACCCGGCCGCGCCGACGCGCACCGCCGCCCAGCCGGATTCCCACAAGTTGGCTTTGGCCAGTCCCGCCGCGGCGTACACCGCCAGCGCGACCGGAGGCGTGATGGCCGAGAGGATCGCGAAGTAGAACGCAAACATGTGCGCGGCCGGAACCGGGGCGCCGAGCTTGATCAATGCCGGCACGAGCAGCGACACCATGACGATGTAGGCGGGAGTGGTCGGCATGCCCATGCCGAGCACGATGCCGGCCAGCATGGTGAGAATCAATGCCAGGAGCAGGAAGGTCTGGGCCAGGTTCACCACGAAGGCGGTGAAGTTCACCGCCGCGCCGGTGAGGAAGATCACGCCGATGATGATGCCGGCGCACGCGCAGGCAAGCGCCACCGAGATCGAATTCTTGGCGCCGTCCTGGAGCGCCTCCCAGACCGTGTGCCAGCCGATGCCCGCGCGCGTGCTCTTCCGCAGCATTGCCACCGGAATGCAGGAAAGCGTGCCGGCCAGCGCACAATACGGCGCGCTGTAGCCCGAGATGAGTCCGGCCAGTATCACGACCAGCGGAATGAACAGGTGCCCGCGCTCGCGCATCACCTTCCCGAGCCGCGGAATCTCGGAACGCGGCAGTCCGAGCAGGCCGACGCGCTTGGCCTCGAAGTGCACCGCGAAGAACACGGCCACGTAGTAGAGGATGGCGGGAATGATCGCCCAGATCACGACCTGGAAATAGCTGACGGCGAGGAATTCCGCCATCACGAAGGCGGCGGCGCCCATGATCGGCGGCATGATCTGGCCGCCGGTAGAGGCCGTCGCCTCGACCGCCGCCGCGAACGCGGGGCGGAAGCCCGAGCGCTTCATGAGCGGGATCGTGATCGGCCCGTCCACCATCACGTTCGCGACCGCGCTGCCGGAAACGGTGCCGAACAGGCTCGAACTCACTACCGATACCTTGCCCGGGCCGCCGGCAGTGTGCCCTGTGAGGGATAGCGCGAAGTCCATGAAGAGGCGCCCGACGCCGGTGCGCTCCATGAATGCCCCGAACAGCACGAACATGATGACGTAGGCCGCCGAAACGCCGAGCGTGGGACCGAAAATACCCTCCGTCGTCAGGTACATGATCTCGATGACCTGCTCGAAGCGCACCCGGGCGATGAAGAAGGCGTAGCCGAGAAAGATGATTGCCGTCAACGGCAGCGCCCACCCGATCACGCGCCGGGTCGCATCCAGCACCAGCAGAACAAAGATCACGCCCAGCACGAGCTCGATCGTTTCCGGCTCCTCGACGTACACGAAACGGGTGATCAGGCGCTCGTGTTCCGCCCAGACGTAGATAATGGTCGCGGCGGAGGCGCCAATGCACAGCCAGTCGAGCCACGAGGCGCGCGCGGATCCCGCGGCGCCGTAGATTCCGCCAGCGTCGTCGCGTATGCCACCTGTCGCCGCTTCCTCGCGCCTGACCAGGCTGGGATAGAGCAGGAACACGAGGGCCATCGCGAACAGCAGGTGCGTGCCGCGGAAGAAAAAGGCCTGCGGCGCGCCGGTGAACGCCACGTAGAGGTGGTAGAGCGACATGCTGGCCGCGACCAGCGCGATCACCATCTTTGCAATGCGATCAGCGGGCGGCATCAGCTTGTGTGCGTGAAGGCACAAAAAAACAGCGGCGCAACGATTCGCGCCGCTGTCATCAGGTTCGTCGGACGACTACATCACCTTCGCTTCGCGGTAGAACTTGCGCGCGCCCGGGTGATAGGGCACACCAACGTCGATTGCCAGCTCCTTCGTCGTGAGCCCCTTCACCGCGGCGACGACGTTGCCGAGTTGTTCGGTGTTCTGCGCCAACGATTTGGTGATCTTGTAGGCGAGCTCTTCCGGCGTCGAACAGCGCATGATGAGGTGGGTCCAGGTGCCGATGGTCTGCACGTCCTTATCCTGGCCGGGATAAGTGCCGCCCTTGATGGTGCGCTTGTCGTAGCCCTTGTTGATTTTCTGAAGCATCTTGAGCTTGTCGTCTGGAACCGGCACGATCGTGATCCTGCGGGACGTGCCGATATCCATCACCGCGGAGGCCGGCACGGTCGTGACTCCGGTAAACACTTGGGCATGTCCGTCCTTCAGCTGCTCGACGGAGTCCGAGTATGATCCAAAGTTGACCTTGCGCAGCTTCGCGTAATCGAGGCCATAGACCTTGAGCAGGTCGCGCGTCATCTGCTCCCCGGTGTTGCCCTTCTGCTGGGTGGTCAGGACCTTGCCGCCCATGTCGCCGACGGTCTTGATGCCGGCATCGGCCAGCGCGACGACGTGGAAATACTGGAAGTAGAGCGTGGCGATGTGGCAGACGTTGTCGGTCTTCTTCTTGAAGGGATCGTTACCGTGAATTCCGTCGAAGGTGGATACCGAGTTGCCGAACCCCATCTCCGCCTTGTTGTTCTCCACGCCGAGCACGTTGGAGATGCCGGCGCCTGGACCAACGCGAACGCTCGTCCCCGGGACGTTTTTCTCGACGATGGATTGAATAGCGCCGGCGAGCGGGTACCAGGAGCCGCCCTGGGGTCCGCTCATGATCCGGATCATCTGGGCGGATGCGGGCGAGGTGAGCAGCACGGCAGCCAGGCCCAGCGAGCACAACCGCACGATTTGCGTGATCTTCATGACTCCTCCTTATCAGTGTCGCGCTGCGATGCGGCGCGCGAATTTCGAGTCCAGATTGTGTCGCCGGCCACCCGCGGCGTCAAGCAGCCCCGCCGTTCAGCGAGCGAGGTAGGGCCTGACCCAGCCGAGGCCCGCGTCGGTGGTCGTTTTCGGCTTGTATTCGCAGCCGACCCAGCCGGAATAGCCGAGGCGGTCCATGTGCGCGAACAGGAACGGGTAGTTGATCTCGCCGGTGCCGGGCTCGTTGCGTCCCGGGTTGTCGGCGAGCTGCATGTGCGGGATGAGCTTCAGGCTGGTTTCGATCGTGCGCGCAAGATCGCCCTCCATGACCTGCGCGTGGTAGAGGTCGAACTGGAGGAACAGGTTGTCGGAACCGACGGCGGTGATGATATCGAGAGCCTGCTTCGAATAGCTGAGGAAGAAACCAGCCGTCGCGTACTCGATCGCTGTTGCAACGCCGGCCTGGAATTCCTTGACGCGGTCGGGATGACAGCCGATTCCCCGCTCGCCCTTGGCCCAGTCGCCCGCGGGCAGGTTGTGCAGCACCTGGCTGAGACCGTGCTTCTTCAGCTCCGCGGCGAGGCGGTCCTTGTCGTGCTCGTACGGAAAGAGGTACTCGACCCCGGTGAAGCCGGCTTTGGCCGCAGCGGCAAAGCGGTCCATGAAGGCGACCTCGTTCCAGAGCATCGTCAGGTTGGCGCAGAACTTCGGCATGGCAGTGATCCGGGGCGGGGCAGGAGCCCAGGATTATTCAGGATCGAGGATCGGGGATCAAGGATCATTCGTCTCGCTATAATCAACCCGAAATGGCGAAAGACCAGAAGCATATCGCCGCCATTCTGCTCGCCGCCGGCGCGGGCACCCGTTTCGGGGGCGACAAGCTGTTGCACCCATTGGAGGACGGGGTGGCGATTGCGGCGCACGCCGCGCGCAACCTGCTGGCGGCGACCCCGGACGTGATCGCCGTGGTGCGCTGGGGCGATTTCCCGCTCTACGACATGCTGGAGCAGGAGGGCTGCCAGGTCACCATGTTCCAGGGCGCGGCGCGCGGCATGGGCGCGAGCCTGGCGCATGGCGTCGCGCAGGCGCGCGGCGCGGACGGGTGGATCGTCGCCCTTGCGGACATGCCGCGGATCGCGCCCGGCACGATCAAGACTGTCATCGATGCGCTGGAACAAGGCGTGCTGATCGCCGCGCCGGTGCGCAAGGGGGAACGCGGCCATCCCGTCGGATTTGGTGCCGCGCTGCGCGACGAGTTGCTCGCGCTCGACGGCGACCAGGGCGCGCGCGCAGTGGTGGAGCGCCACCGCGACTCGGTTCGGCTGATCGAGTGCGACGATCCGGGGATCCTGTTTGACGTCGACCGCAAGAGCGACATCGCCCGCTGAAATATTTCTATGGTCGCGTCTTCAGGAATCCCCCGCGGCGTCTGGATGCTGGGCTTCGTCAGCCTGTTCATGGACGTATCTTCCGAGCTGATCCACAGCCTGCTGCCGGTATTCATGGTCACGAGCCTCGGGGCGACGGCGTTGATGGTGGGCGTCGTCGAGGGCGTCGCGGAGGCGACCGCACTGATCGTAAGGGTCTTTTCCGGGACGATCAGCGACTGGCTCGGCAGGCGCAAGGGGCTGACCGTGCTGGGCTACGGCCTGGGCGCGATCTCCAAGCCGCTCTTTGCGCTCGCGCTGACGGTGCACTGGGTGTTCGTCGCGCGCTTCATGGACCGGATCGGCAAAGGTATACGCGGCGCGCCGCGCGACGCCCTGATTGCCGACCTGACGCCGCCGGAAATTCGAGGCGCGGCGTACGGATTGCGCCAGTCGCTCGACACCGTCGGCGCGTTCGTTGGCCCGCTGCTCGCCATCGGGCTCATGGTGTTGTGGGCGGGGGACTTCCGGGCGGTATTCTGGTTCGCCGTCATTCCTGCGGTCATCTCGGTCCTGATCCTGGTGTTCGGCGTGCACGAGCCGGGCGCGGCCAGAGCGCAACCGCGGCCGGCGTCCCCCGTGGCGTGGCGGAGCTTGAGCGAATTCGGCGCCGACTACTGGTGGATCGTCGTTGCGGGAGGCGTGTTCACGCTCGCCCGCTTCAGCGAAGCCTTCCTGATCCTGAGGGCCCAGCAGCTCGGGCTCGCGGATTCCTTTGCCCCGCTGGTGCTGGTGATCATGAACGTGGTCTACGCGCTGTCGGCTTACCCGTTTGGCCGCCTCGCCGACCGCATGAGTCACGGGAAACTGCTCGCGGCCGGGCTTGTGGTGTTGCTCCTGTCCGACCTCGTGCTCGCGCAGGCAAGCGGACTCGCCGCGGTCGTGGCCGGGGTGGTCCTGTGGGGATTGCACATGGGGATGACCCAGGGATTGCTCGCGGCGATGGTGGCCGGCGCCGCGCCGGCGCACTTGCGCGGCACCGCGTTCGGATTCTTCAATCTCGTAGGCGGCGTCGCGATGCTGATCGCGAGCGTACTTGCCGGCTTGCTCTGGGACGAACTGGGTGCGGCAGTTACGTTCTACGCCGGCGCGGCTTTTTCCATACTGGCGCTGGCCCTGCTGATCCTGCGTCGGAGTTCTCGGGTTTCTTGACGATCGGGTACGCGGATGGGAGACTCGCTGCAGACGACTGACGACTGACGACTGACGAGTGGAGGCTGATGAAACGCTTCGAAGGCACCGATAGCTATATCGCAACTGATGACTTGATGATGGCGGTCAACGCCGCCCTCACGCTCGAGCGCCCGCTGCTGGTCAAGGGCGAGCCCGGCACCGGCAAGACCATGCTGGCGATCGAAATCGCCAGGGCGATCGGGCGGCCATTGTTCGAGTGGCACATCAAGTCCACCACCAAGGCCCAGCACGGGCTCTACGAGTACGACGCGGTGTCGCGGCTGCGCGATTCGCAGCTGGGCGACGCCCGTGTGCACGACATCCGCAACTACATCGTGCGCGGGATGCTGTGGAGCGCCTTCGTGTCCGACACGCCCGCCGTGCTCCTGATCGACGAGGTGGACAAGGCGGACATCGAATTCCCGAACGATCTGCTGCGCGAGCTTGACCGCATGGAGTTCTACGTTTACGAGACGCGGGAGCTCGTCAAGGCGAAGCACCGGCCGCTGGTGGTGATCACCAGCAACAACGAGAAAGAGCTGCCGGACGCCTTTCTGCGCCGCTGCTTCTTCCACTACATCCGCTTTCCCGACCACGAGACGATGGAGCGGATCGTCCGCGTGCACCATCCCGACATCAAGAAAAATCTCCTGCGCGAGGCGCTCAACGCGTTCTTCGAGGTCCGCGAGGTGCCGGGACTGAAGAAGAAGCCCTCGACCTCGGAATTGCTCGACTGGCTGAAGCTCCTCATGGCGGAGGACATCCCGCCCGAGGCGCTGCACAGCCAGGACAGCCACAAGATCATCCCGCCGCTGCACGGGGCGCTCCTGAAGAACGAGCAGGACGTGCATCTCTTCGAGCGGCTGGTGTTCATGTCCAGGCGAAAATCCAATTGAACCGCCAAGACGCCAAACTGCATTCAAAATATACAACTCAAACAAGTTCGTTTGTTCTGTCCGTGCCCAGATTAAATGCTCGCCCGTTGACTTCTCGAATTGTATTTCTTGAATGCCTTTTGGCGTCTTGGCGGTTGAATAGATGTTGATTGAGTTTTTCCTCAAGCTGAAGGAAGGTGGCGTTCCGGTCTCGGTCAAGGAGTTCCTGACGCTGATCGAGGCGCTGGCGAAGCGAGTGGCGTTCGGCAGCATGGAAGAGTTCTACTGGCTCGCCCGCGCGAGCCTGGTGAAGGACGAGAAGTACTACGACCGCTACGACCGGGTGTTCGCCGCCTACTTCAAAGGCATCGTCGAAGTAGACGGGATTACGCTGGTGATTCCCGAGGAGTGGCTCAAGAAGCTTGCGGAAAAGTTCCTGACCGAGGAGGAGAAAAATCTCATCGAGTCGCTCGGCGGCTGGGACAAGCTGATGGAGACGTTGAAAAAGCGGCTGGAGGAGCAGAAGGGCCGGCACCAGGGCGGGAGCAAGTGGATCGGGACCGCGGGAACGAGTCCCTACGGCGCCTTTGGCTACAACCCCGAGGGCGTGCGCATCGGCCAGCCGGAATCGCGCCACCGCCGTGCGGTAAAGGTGTGGGACAGGCGCGAGTACCGCAATCTCGACGATACAGTGGAGCTCGGCACCCGAAACATCAAGGTGGCGCTGCGCCGTCTGCGGCGCTTCGCGCGCATCGGGGCCCCCGACGAGCTCGACCTCGACGACACCATTCGCTCAACGGCGAAGAACGCAGGCTGGCTCGACCTGAAGATGGTGCCGGAGCGGCACAACGCGGTGAAGGTGCTGCTGTTTCTCGATATCGGTGGTTCGATGGACGATCACATCCGCGTTTGCGAGCAGCTGTTTTCGGCGGCCC
This sequence comes from Betaproteobacteria bacterium, assembly GCA_020028375.1. Taxonomy (GTDB): domain Bacteria; phylum Pseudomonadota; class Gammaproteobacteria; order Burkholderiales; family SG8-41; genus SG8-41. Next base: position 8,903 of record JAHZNX010000046.1, read on the forward strand.
GCGTCGAGTTCAAGCACCTTGAGTACTTTTACTTCCACAATTTTCTCTACGAACGGGTGTGGCGCGACAACCGTCGGCGTTCGAACGAGCGGATGGCGACATGGGAGGTGCTGCACACCTATCCCCACGACTACAAGGTGGTGCTGGTGGGCGACGCGACCATGAGCCCCTATGAAATCGTCTATCCCGGCGGCAGCGTCGAGCATTCCAATGAGGAAGCGGGCGCGGTCTGGCTGCAGCGCCTGCTCACGATCTACCCGAACGCGATCTGGCTCAACCCGCAGCCCGAATCGGTGTGGAACTACCACGAGTCGATCCGCATCACCCGCCAGCTGATGGGCGAGCGGATGTTTCCCCTGACACTGGACGGGCTCGATCGCGGAATGAAGCTGCTCAGCAAGGCGCATTGAAGGTAGTGACACCTGATTGAAACCACTGAACAGACGAGGCGCGGGGCAGGGGTTGCCTTGATCTGACAACTGGAATAAATTGATTGGCAATTGACCGCTGATTCTGCTCACGATGCGGCGCCGACATTATTTATTCTCTGCTTTGCTCGCGGTCGCCCTGCTGACTGGCCTTCCGGCACTTGGTCAGAAGGATAACTTTCCATCGCGGCCCTTGCGCATGATTATTCCCTTCGCACCGGGCGGGGCCTCCGATTTCATCGGCCGCATTCTGCAGCCCAAGCTTGCGGAGGAACTCGGACAGCAGGTCGTGGCCGACAATCGCGCGGGGGCCTCGGGAAATATCGGGATTGAAACGGCGGCGCACGCCACGCCCGATGGCTACACCTTCCTGCTCGGGAACGTCACCGCCATGGGGATTGGCCCGAGCATGTTTCCGAATTTTCCGGTGCGCGCACTGCGGGACTTCATCGCCATAACGCTGGTGGTCGATATACCGGGCGCATTGGCTATCCACGGCGGCCTGCCGCCAAACAATCTGAAGGAGTTCATCGCTTATGCGAAACAGCACCCCGGCAAACTCAACTACGGCTCGGCGGGGTTAAGCAGCGCGCAAGGCATGGCGTTTGAATTCTTCATGAGCAAGGCGGGGATCAAGCTCCAGCAGGTACCGTATAAGGGCGGGGCCGGCCCCGCGACGGTCGCGACCCTCTCCGGCGAAGTTGCCGCTACGATGGTAACCACTGCATCGGTGGTCCCGCACGCGCAATCGGGAAGGATCAAGATACTCGCCGTGGTCGCCAAGAACAGGGTGAGCGCGCTCCCGAACATCCCGACGATGATCGAGCTGGGATTCCCGGAGCTCAATCTCGGTTCCTGGCAGGGTGTCTACGTGCCCAAAGGCACGCCGCGCCCGGTCGTTAACAAGCTGTTCTCGGTCTTCGTCAAGGTTGTGCACGACCCGTGGATTGGAGAGCGCTACGCGAAAGCGAGCGCGCAGCAGATCACCAGCAGCTCACCGGAGGAATTCGCGGGGTTCATGAAGGATCAGAACGCGTTCTGGGGGAAGATCATCAAGGACCTCGGTATCGAGACCCAATGAAGGAAGTCCGTTGTCCGCTGATTTTGCTCACGACCGGTCCGGATCACGGTCATCTCACAGGGAGAGGGAGATCAGCGTAAACACAGGGTCTGTTGTGCGCAGCCCCGGACCTTGTTCACGCTTACTTGCGCCGCGCAAGAAATAACGCGCGATGAGCGGCGATTAGGGCTCGGGAGCCGCGGCTCCCGTACCCTAGTTCGTCCGCCTCGATCGCGCGTACGTAAACCCGGCGCGCGAGCGTCCGAGTTTACAGGTTGTAGCCTTTCTCGTTGTGCAGCACCGTGTCGAGGCCTTCGTGTTCCTCCTCCGGCTGCACGCGCATTCCAACCACCGCGTCAGTCACCTTGAGCAGGATCCACGTCACCACCCCGGACCACACCGCAACGGCGAGCACGCCGGTCACTTGCACCAGGACCTGGTCGCCCATCGTCATCTTCTCGGGAAAACCGACGCCGCCGAGATAAGCCGCCGCGAACACGCCCGTGAGCGTCGTGCCCAGCGCGCCACCGACCCCGTGCACGGGAAACACGTCGAGCGAGTCGTCCACCTTGAGCGCCCGCTTCATGAAATTGGTGGCGACAAAGCACAGGACGCCGGCCGCGGCGCCGATCACGAGCGCGCCCATGGGGCCGACGAAGCCCGACGCCGGCGTGATCGTGCCGAGCCCCGCAACCATGCCGGTCACGGCGCCGAGCACGGACGGCTTGCCGTAGCGTACCCATTCGCACACCATCCATGCGAATGCGGCGGTCGCCGCGCCGATATGCGTCACGATCATCGCCATGCCCGCGCGGTCGTCGGCGGCAAGCGCGCTGCCCGCGTTGAAGCCGAACCAGCCGACCCACAGCATGCACGCGCCCGTCACCGTCATGGCGAGGTTGTGCGGGGGCATCGGCGTCTCGGGAAAGCCCCTGCGCTTGCCGAGCACCAGCGCGCAGACCAGCGCCGCCATGCCCGCGTTCAGGTGCACCACGGTGCCGCCCGCGTAGTCCAGAATGTTCATTTTCCCCAGCCAGCCGTCGCCCCACACCCAGTGGGCGATGGGGCAGTAGACGAAGATCAGCCACAGCAGGCTGAACAGGAGCATGCCCGAGAACTTCACGCGCTCGGCGTAGGCGCCGAGCACGAGCGCCGGCGTGATGATGGCGAACGTGAGCTGGAACATCGCGAACACGGTCTCCGGGATCGTGCCCTTGATGGCCTTGAAATCGACCCCGGACATGAACGACTTGGCGAATCCGCCGTACCACGCGTTGGCTGCGCCCCCGTCGCCGAACGCGATGCTGTACGCGACGAACACCCATGCGAGGGTGACGACGCAGGTGATCGCAAAGCACTGCATGAGGACGGACAGCACGTTCTTCATGCGCACCAGCCCGGCATAGAACAGCGCGAGCCCGGGGAGCGTCATGAACAGGACCAGCACCGATGAGGTGAGCATCCACGCGGTGTCCGCGGCGTTCAGCTTGGGCGGCTCGGCCGCCGCGGCGAGCGGCGCGTGCAGCAGCAGGGAAACCAGCAGGAAAGAAACGAGCGAAAGACGGCTGCGAGTTATTGTCATTGGATACCCCTCCCTTGCGGCCACCGCGGGCAGTTCCGGGCGCCATGCGCATCATGGACTGAATGCGTTTTTTCCGCAAGGCGCGGGCGGCAAACCTATCGACCGGATGCGCTTCGCGACTTTTCGGTCAATTTGGTGGTGAAGCGGTCGCGGTCGATAATGACGCGCTCGTGCGTGCCCTCGGTGATCTTGTCCAACCCGTCGTGAGCGGTGATGGAGAAGCTCAGCTTGCGGCCGTCCACCTTGTCCAGTCGCACGTCCACAGTCACCGTCAGCCCCGGCGGCGTTGCCGCAAGATGGGAAAAATTGACGTGCGTGCCGAGCGACTGCTCGCGCGGCCAGTCGAGGTGCGGGCGCAGCGCCTCGATGCAGGCCCACTCCAGCAGCCCGACCAGGTAGCCGGTGGCGAATACCTCCGGCATTTCGCGGAACATCTGCGATTCGGGGTAGAGCTGCGGAACGGTCTTGCCGGGCGGAACCTTGAACTTGAACTGGTGAGTCAGTCCGGGTTTGAGGGTGTCTTTCATCTTAGCTGGCTCGAGAGGCGTGACGCCCGGCCCCTGGCCAGACGCCGGTGGTCAGCGCGGTTCCCGCCAGAATGATAGCCGTTCCGGCCAGCATGTTGAGCGTCACCGTTTCGCCGAGGACCAGCATGCCCCACAGCATGCCGAAAACGGGGATGAGGAACGTGACGGACATGGCGCGGGTCGCGCCGGCGCGCGCCACCAGCCTGTAGTAGAGGACGAAGGCGAGCCCGGTCGAGAGCAGGCCGAGCGCAGCGACCGCCAACCACGCTTCCGGCGACGGCGGCTCGGCTGGAACCAGCCAGAGGGCCGGCGGCAGCAGGCAAAAGGCGGCGGCGACCTGGCTGCCGGCCGCCGTCACCATCGGGCTCGTCTGCCGCAGGCGCGTCCTGATGTAGTTGGCCGAGATGCCGTACGAGAGCGTCGCCAGGAGGCCAGCGGCGACCGCGAGCGCGATCGGGCCGTCGCCGAACGCGACCTTGCCCCATAGCAGCAGGACCACGCCGGCGAAGCCTACCAGCAGCCCCGCGACCTGGAACGGCGTCAGGCGCTCCCGCAGCCACAGGTAGGCGACGATGGCCGAGAAGAACGGGGCCGTGGCGTTGAGGATCGAGGTGAAACCCGCCGTCAGGTGCAGCGTCGCGTACGCGAACAGCGCAAAGGGCAGCGCCGCGTTGAGGACGCCCACGACGCACAGTGGGAAGGTGTCGGCGCGGAGCTCCCTCAATCCGCCGCTGGCTGCGATGAACAGCACGAGCATCGCCGCGGCAATCGCCACGCGCAGCGCCGCCACCGTCACCGCACCGAGCTCGGGCACGGCGACGCGCATGAACAGGAACGAGCCTCCCCACAGCGCGGCGAGGAGGATGAGCTCTAGGAATTGGACCGGTCTCAAGCCGGTCGCAGCTCGGCGCGCGCGGCTTCCCAGCCGAGCATGGCCGCCTTGCGTTCAGACCCCCAGCGGTAGCCGCCGAGCGCGCCCGACTCGCGGATCACGCGGTGGCAGGGTATCAGCCACGCGATGGGATTTGCGCCGATGGCCGTGCCGACCGCACGCGCCGAGCCGGGGGCCTCGATGCGCGCGGCGACGTCACCGTAGCTTGCCAGCGCGCCGACGGGAAGCTCGAGCAGGGCGCGCCACACTTTCACCTGGAAATTGGTTCCCTTGACGAGGAGCGCCAGCGGGCGGCCCGGCGGCGAGGACAGCGGCCGGAAGATGCGCTCCGCAACCGGCGCGGTGGCGGCCGGGTCCCGGCAGAGCTCGGCATCGGGCCAGTCCCGGCGCAGCCGCTCGTTGCCGTCGCTCGGGTTGTCGACGAAGTGCAGACCGCAGATGCCGCGCGCGGTGATTGCGACCAACGACGCGCCGAACGGCGACTCGTGCACGCCGTAACGGATGACCAGCCCGGCGCCGCCCTCTTTGTATTCTCCCGGCGACATGGCTTCCAGCGTCACGAACAGATCGTGCAGCCGGCCCGGGCCGGACAGACCGACCGCGCCCGCGAGATCGAGCACGCCGCGCGTGGTGGCAAGGCGGGCCTTGGCGTGCTCGAGAGTGAGGAACTGGACGAAGCGCTTGGGACTGACGCCGGCCCAGCGCGTGAACAGGCGCTGGAAATGGTGCTCGCTCAGGTGAACGTGCCGCGCTGCCGCAACGAGGTCTGGCTGGCCGGTGACGTTGCGCCGGAGGTAATCGATCGCGCGCGCAATGCGCTCATAGTCCCGCGCGCCGGACTTGGCGGCTGGAACCTGGTCTAGAGGAGTGTCATCGAGCTTCATGCGGGGCAGCATACGGCGTGCGCGGCGGCCATGCCACCCGTTTCTTGCTCAAACCACCCCTTCCGCTTCGCTCCCTCCCCTCCTTGGTGAAGGAGGGGAAGAGCGGATGCGAGGGGTGGTCAGCGAGGGTGCAGCCTCCGGTCCCCGGTGGGCGGCGGCGCGGTCTGCAGCACTTCGTCCATGGTAGTGAGCCCGACCGCCACCTTCGACGCGCCGGCGATCCTCAGCGGCCGCATGCCCTCCTTGTACGCCTTGTCCTGCAGCGCGGCGATATCGGTCTCCGGCGTGATCGCCTTTCGCAGCTCGGGCGTCATCACCATCGTCTCGTAGATTCCGACGCGCCCCAAGTAGCCCGTCATGCGGCAATCGAGGCAGCCCTTGGCGACGTAGGTCGAGCCTTTGGGCTTGGCGGCTTTCCAGGGCGACACCAGATGCTCCCACGAGGAGTCGTCGAGCTCGTGCGGCTCCTTGCAGTTCGGGCACAGCGTGCGCAGCAGCCGCTGCGCCATGACGCCCAGTATCGTGGATTGCAGCAGGTACGACGGCACCTCGAGGTCGAGCAGCCGCGTGATCGCCGACGGCGCGTCGTTGGTATGCAGCGTGGACAGCACCAGGTGGCCCGTCAGCGCGGCCTGGATCGCCATCTCGGCGGTCGCGAGATCGCGGATCTCGCCGACCATAATGATGTCCGGGTCCTGGCGCATGAGGGTGCGGATGCCGTTCGCGAAATCGACCCCGATCGAGGGCTGCACCTGCATCTGGTTGAAGACCGGCTCGACCATCTCGATCGGGTCTTCCACGGTGCACACGTTGACATCGGGCTCGGCGAGCTGCTTCAGCGTCGAGTAGAGCGTGGTGGTCTTGCCCGAGCCGGTGGGTCCGGTGACCAGGATGATGCCGTGGGGGTTGGTCACCATCTGGCTCCACTTGCGCTCGTCGTCCTCGGTGAAGCCGAGGTCCCTGTAGCCCTTCACCAGGTTCTCGGGATTGAAGATCCGCATGACGAGCTTCTCGCCGAACGCCGTCGGCATGGTGGAGAGCCGCAGCTCGACCTCGTCGGCGTCCGGCGTCACGGTCTTCAGCCGCCCGTCCTGCGGGCGCCGCTTCTCGACCACGTCCATGCGCCCCAGCACCTTGATGCGGCTCACCATCGCCGCCATCACCGGCGTCGGGATCTGGTACACCTGGTGCAGCGCGCCGTCGATGCGGAAGCGTACGTTGCTCACCTCGCGGCGCGGCTCGAGGTGGATGTCGCTCG
>JAHZNX010000253.1 GCA_020028375.1 Betaproteobacteria bacterium
GAGCTGCTGCAGCTGGCCGTCGCCGAATTCCTGGAAAACGGCGGCTACGAGCGCCACCTGCGCTCGTTGCGGCGGGCGTATGCGCGCCACGTCGAGCTGGTGCAGGCGGCAGTCGCAAAGCATTTCCCGCCCGGCACACGCGCGACGCGCCCCAGCGGCGGCTTTGTGCTGTGGGTGGAGCTGCCGGAGGATTTCGATTCGGTCGCACTGTTCGAGCACGCGATGCGCGAGAGAATCGGGTTCGCGCCGGGCCCCATGTTTTCCGCCACCGACCGCTTTCGCAATTGCCTGCGCCTGAGCTGCGCGACGCCGTGGACGCCGCGCGTCGAGAGCGCGCTCGTGCGCCTCGGCGAACTTGCGCGGCGGCAGCTCGAGCGGCCCGCGAAGCGAGCCTAGAACCTGATACGGAGCCGGCGCGGGCGCGCGATCTCGCCCAGAAAACCGGCGCCCGGTTCCATTCGGGCGACAACGCTGCGGTCATTTCCCGCCCCGAGGTCAATGCCGTCATCGTTTCCTCCAGCGAGGGCGCGCATGTCGAGCCGCTCCTGCAAGCGATCGAGCTCGGCAAGCCGGTGCTGGTGGAAAAGCCGATCGCGCTCACGCTCCCCGATGCCGATCGTGTCATTCGCGCGGCCGAAAAGGCGGGCGTCAGCGTGCGCGTCGGCTACAGCCGCCGCTACAAGGAACGCTACCTGATCGCCAAGGAGCAGATCGCGCAGGGACGGCTGGGCAGGCTCGTCGGCGGCGCCGCGCGCGTCTTCAACCTGCGCTCGCAGGCGACCGCGATCCTCAAGCGCAATCCGGACGCGACCCCGGTAGTGGACGCGCTCACCTATTACGTGGACCTCATGAACTGGATGCTGGAAGGCACACGGGTGAAGGAAGTCTTCGCGCGGGGACAGAAGGGGGTGCTGAAGGATGCCGGCTTCGACACCGAGGACGTGAGCTACGCGATCCTGACCTATGCCGACGGCGCGGTGGTGAACCTCGGCATTGCCTACTCGCTGCCGGACCAGTACCCTGCGCGCGGCCATGCGGCGCGGGTCGAGGTGCTCGGCACCGGCGGCGTGATGATCCTCGACGACGACCACACCGACCAGATCCTGTACAGCGAGAAAGGCGTGCCGCACGTGTACCTGCCGGATCAGCCGGTCAACATGGTGTTTTTGCAGAGCGGCACGCCGGGCGACTGGGCGCTGGGCGATTTCTGGGGCCCGGTGGCGAACGAGACGCGCGCCTGGCTCGACCATCTCGCCGTGGGCAAGCCGTGCGTGCTGGCGAGCGCCCGCGAGGCGCGCGCCACGCTCGAGGTGACGCTCGCCATCGAGCACTCGGCGGCGAGCGGCAGGCCCGTTACCCTGCCGCTGGCGGAATAGTCGACCTGAAATCGCCCGTCACCTGCTACTATTGCGGCCCCTGGGACGTTCTTCTCTTTCGTCCACATCGTGATCGAAGTCATTGAGCGGATCGAGGTGCCGTCGGCGCCGCGAACGGTCTGGAGCGTGCTGTCGGATCCGCATGTCGTGGTCGAATGCATGTCCGGGGCGTCGTTGGGGGATCAGCAGGAAGACGGGTCGTACGACGCGACCCTGGTCGTCAAGTTCGGACCCACCAAGGTGACGTTTCGAGCCCGGGTCGCGCTGGAGCTGGACGCTGCAACGATGACCGGGCGCGTTATCGCGAAAGGCAAGGACAGCATTGGCGGAACGCGGGTGCAGGCGAACATGAATTTCAGCGTCATGGAGCAGACCGATGCGCCGGGCACAGTGGTCCCCATTACATCCGAGGTCGAGATCTCCTCGCGAACAATTTCAAGGCGGAAGGCGTCACGCACATGTTCGGCATCATGGGCGACGCGAACATGTACTGGATGCACGAGCTCGACAAGCTCGGTGGCGTCAAGATGCTCGAAGTCCGCCACGAGGGCGCGGGACTCGGGATGGCAGACGGCTGGGCGCGCGCGACGCGCAGCGTGGGGGTGGCCACCACGACCTGCGGCCCGGGCGTGTCGCAGCTCGCGACCGCTTTCCTCACGGCCTCCCGCGCGGGATCGCCGATCGTCGCATTCTGCGGCGAGCACCCGACGAACGACCAGGAGTACAACCAGCACCTCGACAACGCGCGTTTCGCGGCTGGCTGCGAAGCCGGTTTCGTCCGGCTGAACACGCCGGATGACGCGGACGACGCCGTGCGCAAGGCGTTCTACATGGCCAGGATGGAGTCGCGCCCCGTCATGCTGAGCGCCCCGATGGACGTACAGCAGAAGGCGTTCGAGGACGACGACGAGCCGTACAAGCCCTCATCCACCCTGATTCCGCCGCGGGCGGTGCGGCCCGATCCCGAGGCGCTCAAGCAGGCTGCCGACATCGTCGCCGGAGCGAAGCACCCGGTGTTGCTGGTGGGCCGCGGCGCGCGCTGGTCCGGCGCGGGGGAAGCGGTGCTCAGGCTGGCGAAGCGCACCGGGGCCTTGATCACCACCACGTTGATGGCGAAGACCTGGCTCTCCGAGGACGAGTATCACGCCGGCATCTCCGGTACCTACGGCACGCGCGCGGCCATGAAGCTGTTCGAGGAGGCCGATTGCGTCATCGCCGTCGGCGCCAGCATGAACCGCTACACGATCGAGCACGGCTATCTGTACCCGAAGGCGCGCTACGTACAGATCGATTCCAGGCCGCACGTGATCATGGCCGGCGGCCGTTCCGCCGATTGCTACATTCAGGCGGACGCCAGGGCCGGCGTGGAAGGGCTCGAGAAGCTACTGGAGGAGCGATCGTTCAAGAACGTCGGCTACCGCACCCCCGATGTCAGGAAGCAGCTCGCCGGCCAGTACGAGGACCGCAAGGAGTTTCCCATCGAGCCGGGCACCGTCGATCCGCGGGAGGTCATTCGCATCCTGGAAGAAACCGTGCCCACGAGCATCAATCTCTTCACGGGCAGCGGCGCGACCGCGGGCTTCTCGAACATCATGTTCAGCCGCCAGCGCCCCCTGGTACTGCCGAGCCACTTTTTCGGCTGTATCGGCCAGATGATGCCCGCCGCGATGGGGGCGGTGGTCGCGACGGGCAACAAGCCGGCGATGCTGGTCGACGGCGACGCCAGCGTCATGATGCACCTGGCGGAGTTCGAGACGATGGTCCGCTACCACATGCCGCTCCTCATCGTCGTGATGAACAACGAGGCGCTGGGCTCGGAGTACTACAAGCTCGACGCGCACAAGATGAAGTCCGAGCTGGCGAGGATCCCGACGCCCGACCTGGGCGCGGTTGCCAAGGCCTTTGGCGGGAGGGGCCGGCTCGCGCGAAGCGCTGAGGACGTGCGCGCCGCCGCCGCCGAGTGGGTTGCGAAGCCCGGTCCGATGATGATCGACGCCCGGATCTCGCGCAGCGTGGTGACCCTGCCGTATCGCCGCATCCACTACGGCGAGGACGAGTGAGAAATGCAAGGATGAAGGCAGAAGGCAGAAGTCAGACCTGGCGACAATCGTCTTCCCGCATTGTGGGGGGTCATCCTTCTGCCTTCTGACTTCTGACTTCAGCCCTGGGCTAGGGGGGCGACGGTGAGGCCGCGGACGCCGTTCTTCTCGATCGTCCTGGCGACGAGCCCGGACGCCTTGATGTCCTCGACGAACTCGCGCAGATATTTCGCGCCGGCGAGGCGGCCTCTGGGAATTCCGATTGCCTGCTGGACCGCGGTAAACCGGCCATAGATGATCCGCGAGCCGGGAAGCTTTTCGTGGTCCTTCACGAGCCTTGGCCTGAGACCCGCGAGCGCCTCCAGCTTTTTTTCGACGAATAGCGTGAATGCCCCGTCACCGCCCTTCACGCGCATCAGCTTGGCGTGCTTCAAGGTGCGGCTCAGGTACAGCTCGTAGGCGCTCTTCTCCGGGATCGCGATGCGGACGCCTTCGCGGTCGACATCTGACATCTCCCGCAGCGGCGAGTCGGGCGGCACCAGGTAGGTGGCCTCGATCTCCACGTAGGCCGCGGTGAAGTCGATCTCCTTCGCGCGCTGCGGCTCGGCGCCGAGAAATCCGACGTCCCATGCGCCGAATGTCGCGGCATCGGCCAGCTCGCCGGGAGTGGGGTAGCCGATGATCTCGACCGGGACGCCCAGCCGCCGTCCGAGCTCCCGCGCGAGATCCACCGCGATCCCGCGGGTTTGGCCGGTCGTGGGGTCCTTCGCCGTCAGCAGGAAGTTTCCGAGGTTGACGCCGGCGCGCAACATGCCGGTCGGGGCGATCTGGGCCCGTGCCGCAGGAGTAACGTCAGTCATGCCAGCGTTCATGCAATTTCCTCTGTTCTAATAATGGGGACGCACACAATTATCCCAATTTTTCCGCTAGACTGCCCGCTCCCTTTCAATTCCGCAATCAGGACATTCCACATGGCGGTCAGGCTCAAGTTGAAGGATACGCGCGACCGGAAACATCGCAAGCTCACGCGCAAGGACGTGCACCGGGCGGCGAAGCGCTACAGGAACTGGGGCCGCTGGGGAAGAGACGACGAGATCGGCACGCTCAATTTCACCACCGCTGCGGACATCGTCGCGGCGGCGCGGCTGGTGCGAAAGGGGAAGGTCATCTCGCTCGCGCTCAACTTCGACCAGCACGGCCCGCAGGGCGGCAAGTCCAAGTATCCCGCGCTCGGCCGCTTCAACCCCGTGCACCTGATGCTGCGTACCGGGACTGACGCCTACTCCGGCGTGCTCGACCACCGCAAGATCCGCGGCACCGACGACATCATCATCATGCCGCTCCAGTGCGGCACGCAGTGGGACGGGCTCGGCCACATCCTGTACTACGACCACATGTGGAACGGCTACGACTGCCGCAACGTCACCACCGCAGGTGCGCAGAAAGGCGGCATCGAGAAGACGCGCGAGAAGATGGTCGGGCGTGGCGTGCTGCTCGACGTCGCCCGCGCCATGGGCAGGAAGTGGCTGCCCGACGGCTTCGCGATCACGAGCGAGGTTCTCGATTTCACCGAGAAGAAGCAGGGCGTTCGGACACGGCGCGGCGACTACCTGTTGGTGCGCACCGGGCACATCGAGCGCTGCCTGGCTGCGAAAAGCTGGGATGGCTACTCCGGGGGCGACGCCCCGGGCCTCGCGTTCGAGACCGTGGACTGGATCCACAAGCGCGAGATCGCCGGCATCGCCACCGACACTTGGGGCGCGGAGGTGCGGCCGAACGAGTCCGAGGACACCAACCAGCCCTGGCACTGGATCACGATCCCGATCATGGGCCTTACCGTCGG
>JAHZNX010000254.1 GCA_020028375.1 Betaproteobacteria bacterium
GCGCGCTCAAGAGCTATCTCGAGTCGCTGTCGAGCGTGACGCCGCAGGAGTTCGACGGCTGGAGCAAGGCGCAGAGGATGGCGTTCCTGATCAACGCCTACAACGCCTTCACCGTCGAGAAGATCCTCACCCGCTACCCGGACATCAAGTCGATCTGGGATTTCGGCAAGATCTTCGGCAATCCTTTCCGTGATCGCTTCTTCAAGCTGCTCGGGCGGGAGTCGTATCTCGACCGCATCGAGCACGAAACGCTGCGCAAGCCCGGCGCCTATGACGAGCCGCGCGTGCATTTCGCCGTGAACTGCGCCTCGGTCGGCTGCCCCATGCTGCGCGAGGAAGCGTATGTCGCGGGGCGCCTCGACGCGCAGCTCGAGGAACAGGCGCGGCGCTTTCTCTCCGACCGCTCGCGCAACCGCTACAATGCCGAGAGCAGACAGCTCGAGGTGTCTAGAATATTCGACTGGTTCAATGAGGACTGGACGAGCGGCTACCGGGGCTTCGAGGGGAAGAGCGAGCCGGTGCGGTCGCGCGAGCAGTACTTTGCCTCCTATGCGGCGCTGCTCGCCGGCGACCCGGCGCACCAGAAGCTCGTGCTCGAGCAGAAAGCCGGGATCCGGTTTCTGGAATATGACTGGGCGCTCAACTACGCACGACGGTGACCGCTAACCGGTGACCGATGAAAGGTCAAGTTCTCGGTGCTGTCGATCATCGTTCCCTGCCTGAATGAAGCGGAAGGCATCCGCGACGCGCTCGCCGCGCTGGCGCCGCTGCGCGCGCGCGGGGCGGAAGTCATCGTGGTGGACGGCGGCAGCAGCGACGGCACCGTGGAACGCGCCGCCTCGCTTGCGGACCGCGTGATCAGCGCCCCACGCGGACGCGCCTCGCAGATGAACGCGGGGGCGGCCCGCGCTAGGGGCGAGATCCTGCTGTTCCTTCACGCCGACACCCGGCTGCCGGACTCCGCCGACGCGCTGATCGTGGAGGGCCTCAAGCGGTCGCGCCGCAGCTGGGGTCGCTTCGACGTCGTCATTTCCGGCGGCAACCCGCTGCTGCGGGTCGTGGCGTGGCTGATGAACGTCCGTTCCCGGCTGACGGGGATCGCCACCGGTGACCAGGCGATCTTCGTCACGCGATCTCTCTTCACGGCGGCGGGGGGCTACCCGGAGATCGCGCTAATGGAGGACATCGCGCTCAGCAAGCAATTGAAACGCTTCGGGCGGCCGCTGTGCCTGCGGCACCGCCTGGTCGCATCAGGGCGCCGCTGGGAGAAACACGGCGTCGTGCGCACCATCCTGCTGATGTGGCGCCTGCGGCTCGCCTACTGGCTTGGCGCCGACCCCGGCAAGCTCGCCGTGCGTTATGACCGCGGCTGACGCCGGCACTGCGATCATCGTTTTCGCCCGGGCGCCCTCCCCCGGCGCAGTCAAGACGCGCCTCATCCCGCTGCTCGGGGCCGACGGAGCCGCCGAGCTTCACGCCCGGCTCGTCAAGCAGACGCTGTCGACGGCGCGCGCCGCGTCTTTCGCCAGGATTGAGCTTCACGGCACTCCCGGTATCGACGACCCCTTTTTCCGCTTCTGTGCCGAGAACTTTGCCGTAGCGCTACTGGCACAGGCCGGTGGCGATCTAGGCGCGCGCATGCTCGCGGCCTTCGAATCAGCGCTTGCCGTCCACCCGTGTGTCCTTCTCATGGGCTCCGACTGCCCCGCCCTCACCGCGGCGCATCTGCGCAAGGCAGACCGTTTGCTGCGGGACGGCGCCGATGCGGTGCTCATTCCCTGTGAGGACGGCGGCTACGCCCTGATCGGGCTCCAGCGCGTCGACGCGCGCCTCTTCGACGGCATCGCGTGGGGCAGCGAGACCGTGATGGCAGAGACGCGAGCGCGGCTACGCGAGCTCGGCTGGCGCTGGCGCGAGCTCGAAACGCTGTGGGACGTCGACCGCCCGGAAGATCACCAACGGTTGCTCGCGTGCGGCCTGCTCGACGATCGCCGCGCCATGGTTTGATCGCTCGTCACTCGTCAGCCGTCAGTCGTCACCCGATGAATTCCCTCCTCGCCGACCTCGTCCTCATCGTCCACTTCCTGTTCGTCTCGTTCGTCGTCGGCGGGCTCGCGCTCACCTGGATCGGCGCGATAGCCGGCTGGCAGTGGGTGCGCAACTTCTGGTTCCGCGCCGCGCACCTCGCCGCAATCGTGTTCGTCACGGGCGAGGCGCTGCTGGGCATCTGGTGCCCGCTGACGATCTGGGAGGACGCGCTGCGCGGCGTGCATGCGGACAAGAGCTTCGTCGCGCGCTGGATCCACCGGGTGATGTTCTACGATTTTCCGGGATGGATGTTCACCGTCGCATACGTGCTGTTCGCGCTCGTCGTCGCGGGGACCTGGTGGTGGATACGCCCCAAAAAAAGGGGCGCTTGAAGCGCCCCTGGCAGTCAGCTTTCAGCGATCAGCTACATGCACGCACAGCAGATTCGAGCTAACCGCTGACGGCTGACCGCTGACAGCTGCGTTAGCCGAGCGCGTCGCCCCAGATGTTCCTTGCCCAACCCCAGGCGAAGCCGCCCTCGATCTCGGTCGCTGACGGGGAAACGCCGCCCGCGCCTTTCACCGGCACCAGAGTCTTCTGCGCTTTGTCGTACTGGTGTATCGAGGTCACGTGCATGGCCGAGCGGCCGTCGACGAAGCTGTAGCAGGTGTTCATGATCGCCGGCTCCTGATGCACCGTCTCGCCCTTCAGCAGCGCAATCACCGCTGCCGCGCAGATTTTGCCGTGCTGGTTGGCCATGCTGGCCGACTTGGGCATCGCCGGCGCGGAGAGCGTCGCGTCGCCCAGGACGTGTATTCCCTTCACCGCCACCGATTCGCAGGTCAGCCAGTCGATGCCGCACCAGCGCTGGTTGGCGGTGATGAGCCCCGCCTGCCGCGCGATGGCGCCGGCGCCGTGAGGCGGCACGACGTTCAGCACGTCGCCCTTGACGCTGTCGAACGTGAGCTTCACCGCCATGCCTTTGACGTCCACGTCCTGGAGCTCGCTGTTGGGACGGTAGTCGATCATGCCCTTGTACATCCCGTTCCACGCGGCGACGAAGAGGCCCTTCTTCGACACGATGTCGGGGTTGGCGTCGAGCACGATGATCTTGGACTTCGGCTTCGCCCGCTTCAAGTAGTCCGCGACCTGGCACACGCGCTCGTAGGGCCCGGGCGGACAGCGATATGGGGCCATCGGGAACTGGAACACGAACACCCCCCCGTCGGGCATCGCCTCGAGCTGCTTCCTCAGCGCCACCGTTTGCGGCCCCGCCTTCCAGGCGTGCAACACCCGGTTCTGCGCATCCGCGCTCTTCAGCCCCGGGATCGAGTCGTAGATGAAGTCGATACCGGGGGAGACGATCAGCCGGTCGTAGGAGAGCGTCTTGCCGCTGGCGAGCCGCACCTGGCGCGCGGAAGCGTCCACCGCCACCGCGTCATCACGCACGAGGTTCACGCCGCGGCTTCTCAGGCCGTCGTAGCCCAGGGTGACGTTGCCGATCTGGGTGTTGCCGCCCAGCACCAGGTTGCTCATCGGGCAGGAGACAAACACGTCGTTGCGCTCGACCACGGTGACGTCGACGTCAGGCGCCCACAGCTTGATGTAACGGGCGGCCGTCGCGCCACCGTAACCACCGCCTATCACCACCACGCGCCCGCCGGAAGGACCGCCCATCCCCGCA
>JAHZNX010000255.1 GCA_020028375.1 Betaproteobacteria bacterium
GGATATGGCGCGTCCCACGACTTCCACGGTCACGCGGCGGTTCGGCGACAAGCACTCGATCAACTGCTTGCGCTTCATCTTGTTGTCGCAGAACTTCGTAACCGGGATCGGCTGCTTGAAGGCCTTGCCTTCCCAGAAGATCACCTTCTGGTCGACGCCCATGCTGACCAGGTAGTCCTTCACGACCACCGCGCGGCGCTCGGAGAGTCCCATGTTGTACTTGAGGCTGCCGATGCGGTCGGTGTGACCGGTCACGACCACGGCGCTGATCTGCACGGCTTCGCGGGCCTTGGTCGCCTTGCGCAGTTCGGCCATGAACTTGTCGAGCTCGGCCTTGTTGTCGGCGGTCATTTCAGCCTTGGCGAACGGCATACCCTGCAGCTCGATCTTTTCCTCGACGTTCAGGAATTCGGGCTTGGGCTTCGGCTCCGGCTTGGGCTCCGGCTTCGGCGCGGGCGCGGGCGCGGGCGCGGGCTTCATCGGTTCGGGCGCCTTCTCCGGTTCCGTCGCGCAGGCTGCCATCAAGCTGACCGCGGCCAGTACGCCGGCGAAGGTGTAAATCTTGCGCAGCAGTGCTGAATTCATTTTCTTGATCCTCCTGTTATGCGATGGTTAGGGACCCGCCGAAGTGCCGGTTAACCACTATGGAGTCTCCCCGCGGCTACTAATAGCACATCAGAACGGGCAAGGCAAATTATGCGGAAATCATAGCACGGTTCCGCAGGTAAGAGGATGTTTGCCTGTTGCTTTTAAGGAACGACGCGACCCTGCAATAAGAGGGTATTTCATCAAATGGACTGAAGCCCGTTCCAGGCGCCGCCTCGATCCGGTTGACGCGCCGCGAGCGCTTCGGGGCGGGGCGCAGGAAGCCTTCCTCACGCCCACGTTCGGTCCGATTTCCTGCGCCCGATCTTGAGGTATCGCGCCTGCCCTCCGGCCCGTTATCGCCGTCCGATCGGACCCAGGCGGGACGTCGGCACATGGTAAAATTTGCGTTTTTATCGGCTCCGGAAAAGCCCGGGATTTCCCTGCATTTTCATGGATCAGATCGCCAAGGAAACGCTCCCCGTAAGCCTCGAAGAGGAGATGCGGCGCTCCTACCTCGATTACGCGATGAGCGTGATCGTGGGGCGGGCGTTGCCCGACGTGCGCGACGGGCTGAAGCCGGTGCACCGCCGCATCCTCTTTGCGATGCACGAGGCGAACAACGTCTGGAACCGGTCCTACGTCAAATGCGCGCGGGTGGTGGGCGATGTGCTCGGCAAGTACCACCCGCATGGCGACGCCGCCACCTACGAAGCGCTGGTGCGCATGGCGCAGGACTTCTCCATGCGCTACACCCTGATCGACGGGCAGGGGAATTTCGGCTCCGTGGACGGCGACTCCCCGGCCGCCTACCGCTACACCGAATGCCGCCTCGAGCGCATCACCTCGGACATGCTGGCCGACATCGACATGGAGACCGTCGACTTCGTGCCGAATTACGACGGCAAGGAGCAGGAACCGACCGCGCTGCCGACGCGCATCCCCAACCTCCTTGTGAACGGCTCTTCGGGCATTGCGGTCGGCATGGCGACGAACATTCCGCCGCACAACCTCTCCGAGGTGGTGGACGCCTGCCAGGCGCTGCTGGCCGACCCCGATCTCGACATCGACGACCTGATCCGGATCGTTCCCGCCCCGGATTTTCCCACCTCCGGCGTCATCTACGGGGTGCAGGGCGTGAAGGAAGGCTACCGCACCGGGCGCGGCCGGGTGGTGATGCGCGCGCGCACCCATTTCGAGGAGGCGGAGAAGGGCGGCCGCGCCTCCATCATCGTGGACGAGCTGCCCTACCAGGTCAACAAGTCGAGCCTCCTGATGAAGATCGGCGAGCTGGTGCGCGAGAAGAGAATCGAGGGCATCGCCGACATCCGCGACGAATCCGACAAGAGCGGCATGCGGGCGGTGATCGAGTTGAAGCGCGGCGAGAACCCGGAGGTGATCCTCAACAACCTCTGGAACGAGACGCAGCTCGAGGACACCTTCGGCATGAACATGGTCGCGCTGGTGGACGGCCAGCCGCGGCTCCTGAACCTCAAGCAGTTCCTGGACGCGTTCCTGCGCCATCGCCGCGAGGTCGTCACGCGGCGCACCGTGTTCGAGCTGAGGAAGGCGCGCGAGCGCGGCCACGTTCTCGAAGGCCTGGCGGTGGCGCTCTCCAACGTGGACGACGTGATCGCGCTGATCAAGGGCGCCGCCACGCCGGCCGACGCGAAGCGCGAGCTGATGGCGCGCTTCTGGCGTTCGAATCTTGTGGAAGCGCTGCTCGCGCGCAGCGGCGGCGAGTCTTCGCGCCCGGAAGGGCTCGCGGCTGAATTCGGGCTGCAGAAGCAGGGCTACCGGCTCTCCGATGTCCAGGCGCAGCGCATCCTCGAGATGCGGCTGCAGAGCCTGACCGCGCTCGAGCAGGACAAGATCACCGCGGAGTACAAGGAGACCATGGACAAGATCGTGGATCTCATCGACGTGCTCGCCAAGCCCGCCCGCGTGACCCAGATCATCTCCCGGGAGCTCGCCGAGGTGAAGGAGCAGTACGGCGACGAGCGCAAGAGCGAAATCGTCACCATGACGCAGGAGCTCTCCACCGAGGATCTGATCGCGTCCGAGGACGTGGTGGTGACGCTCTCGCACGGTGGCTACATGAAGTGCCAGCCGGTCGCGGATTACCGCGCCCAGAAGCGTGGCGGGCGCGGCCGCCAGGCGACCTCGACCAAGGAGGACGATTTCGTCGAGAAGCTGTTCATCGCGAACACCCACGATCACATCCTGTGCTTCTCCAATCGCGGGCGCGTCTACTGGCTCAAGGTCTACGACGTGCCGCAGGGCAGCCGCGCCTCGCGCGGCAAGCCGATCGTGAACATGGTGCCGCTGATGGAGCACGAGAAGATCACCGCCGTGCTGCCGGTCAAGGAGTTCGACGAGAACCATTTCGTGTTCATGGCGACCGCGCTGGGAACGGTCAAGAAGACCGCGCTGTCGGCATTCTCGCGGCCGATGGCGAAGGGCATCATTGCGGTCAGTCTCGACGACGGCGACCACCTGATCGGGGTGGCGTTGACCGACGGCAAGCAGGACGCGATGCTCTTCTCCGACGCCGGCAAGGCGGTGCGCTTCGCCGAGGACGAAGTGCGCTCGATGGGGCGCACCGCGGCGGGCGTGCGCGGCATGAAGCTGCAGAAGGGCCAGAGCGTGGTGTCGCTGCTGACCGTGAGCGACGAGAGCCTTTCGGTGCTCACGGCCACGGAGTACGGCTACGGCAAGCGCACGCCGGTGCCGGAGTACACGCGGCACGGGCGCGGCACCCAGGGCATCATCGCGATCGACTGCAGCGAGCGCAACGGCAAGTTGATCGGAGCCCAGCTGGTGGGGGCGGAGGACGAGATGATGCTGATCACCACCGGCGGGGTGCTGATCCGCACACGGGTCGCGGAGGTGCGCGAGCAGGGGCGCTCCACGCAGGGCGTGCGCCTCATCAATCTCATCGACGAGGGCGAGAAGCTCGCCGGGTTGGAGAAGATCGTCGAGCCCGACAACGGCAACGGGCAATAACGACTAACCCTATCGAGGTTCGACGTGGCGAGAGTGTTCAATTTCGGGGCCGGGCCGGCGACGCTGCCGGAGCCGGTGTTGCGGCAGGCGGCGGAGGAAATGCTCGACTGGC